>JBGMRO010000047.1:0-7697 GCA_048061555.1 Thiohalomonadales bacterium
ATGTTTAATTCGTTGATATCAATCATGTTTTGCTTAGACGGGTAACACCATGTCGCTATAAGGAGACAAAAACGTCAGGGTTTCGCCTAAAATTAGCGCCAGAACTACAAGGTAACCTATTGTATTTATTTAATATTTATAATTATGGCGAGATATTTGCATTACTCGCATAATATTGCCAGGACTGGAGATTTGTCAGATCATATTTCGAGAAGGACATTAAAACACTCAACTTTAGGCACGGCAACAAAGTTTGCGAATAATACCGCCAAATAACACTGATTTAAATGTTCATATTCTGACATTCAACGTTATGAACTAAGAATTACCACATTCAGATCGGCAATAGGTTAAAACCCAGACAAAAAAATATGCATGTTTGAAGCTGCACTGCCAAACATCTTTTCGCGACGTTCAATATGTTTTCGGTTAGCACTCACAGCTGTTAATATAGGAACAGGAAGTTTAGTATAGTGGCACGTAGTGATGTAAATTTTTACTAGCCTTGTGTGTATTATTGTGAACCCAGTCCTATGCAAAAATTCTCTGATTGCCGATAATAATACATGCCGGCTAGCACGATGTTTTTGGAGTACAATTTCTTGTTTTCGGCCTAAAGTAATTATAGTACTATTAAAAAATGAGCAATTGACCACCCTGCCACTGTAAAATACAATGAAATACAATGCGCTGTTACGCAAGCGACTTGTTATTTTCAAATACTAAATCTTAGCTATAAGTATCATTACGCTATTTGAAATTTACGTGAATCTGTTGAGAGTAGATATGAGTAAACATACAAGAGAATTTAATAATATTTCCATCTGTATCGGGCTGCTTGCATTGATGGTATCAGGTGCCTTACTTGCTGCCCCTCCCTACCCACAGAGTCCTGTGTTTTCAGGAATCGACTGGGCACCGGCGAATACAATCATACGAAAGGCATCTGGCAGTGATACTTTTCCTATTACTTGGGCAGACGATGATTTACTTTACACTGCCTTTGGTGATGGATTCGGTTTTGCACCTCAAACGACACAAAAACTAAGTCTTGGGCTGGCCTCTGTAGGCGGTCAGCCAGCAACTGGACTCAGCGCTACAAATATCCGCACAAATACCGGTGAACAACTCGGTCAAGGTTCCGCAGGGAAGAAGGCCAGTAGTATGTTAATGGTGAATGGTGTGTTGTACATGTGGGCCAGAAATGCAGACAATAACGGCAACAAGTCACAACTCGCCTGGTCTACTGACCATGCCAAGACGTGGACCTGGAGTAATTGGTTATTCAATGAATTTGGCTATTGTGTATTCTTGAATTTCGGTAAAAATTACGCCGGAGCCCGCGATCAGTATGTCTATGTCTATACTCCCAATGTTGCAAATGCCTATACCGCTGCTGATAATATGATTCTAATGCGGGTTCCCAAGGACCAGATTACGACACGTTCAGCCTATCAATTTTATACCGGTGTCGATGGCAATAACCAGCCACTATGGAGCAGCAACATTACGGATAGAGCATCGGTGTTTTCGAATCCAGGTAACGCCGTACGTTCCGGTATTACCTATAATGCCGTTAAAAAGCGCTATATTTGGTGGCAAATGTTATGGACTAATAATGATGTACGCTTTTCGGGTGGGTTCGGTGTCTACGATGCGCCTGAGCCGTGGGGTCCATGGACCACTGTTTACTACACAGATTTATGGGATGTAGGCCCCGGTGAAACCGCCAGTTTTCCGACAAAATGGATGAGTCCGGATGGAAACACCGCATATTTGGTTTTTTCCGGTGACGATTACTTTTCAGTAAGAAAAGCGACGTTTATACCGACAACCCCTGCACCTACGTCACCACCGGTAACTCCTACAGGTCTGCAATTGAATATACAATAATGGTAACTACTCACTCCGTCCCTGTAGGGCTGAATCTGTGCGTTCAAAAATGGATATTTACTCGTGTAAACTCACATTTTTTGCCTTGATCTGCAACCCTACAGGGACGGATTGAGCAGTTACCGGTCAATATTTGTCACATTAATTTTCCACCATTAACTATAATCTCGGCCAAACCGCTATTGATCGTAGTACTGCTCACTGAATCAATGGTAAATCGTAACGAGGTTATGGTTTTCTGTGCAAACGATAATGTCGTAGCACCACCACCATTATTCAGCATGCCCACACTGATTACTGATCCATCACTAAAACTCAAGGTTCCACTAGTGACATTTTCAGATTGAAGAATTCGATCATGCAAGGTCACACTGTCTACCGTGACGGTTGTTGGCCAGGTGAGTTCCAACCATGCACCAGCTTGTTCACCATTAGAAGCCCATTCTGCTGTCGGCGCAGTAGGCCAGCCATCAATAACACCATCTACCGCACTGTTGACCAACTGACCATTCTTTATGTTGTGTGAAGACCCGTTTATACCGGCAAGTGCGGCAATATTGGCAAAGGTGGCTCCCGGATAAACGGGTAGTTTGATAGTCTCACGACTGCTAGCCGTCGTATTACTCATTTCGATAGTCACCGAAAATTTTCCTGACATCGCCGGTGTCCAGTTGACCCTGCCTTTTTCACTGTTGATGGTTAACCCTGTCGGACCGGACGTCACGGTGAAAAACGGTGCTGAAAACGACACCACATCCACATCAAAACTGATCGAGGCTCCTAGCACAGTTAACGGCACATTTGTCGTGTCTTGCACAAAAACCGGTGCCATATTATTGCAGACGGGTAAGAATCGGGCCAGACCACCAAACCACACCTGCGCCATTTTGTCATAACCTCCGGCGTTGGGGTGCTCAAGATCAAACATATCAACGGGGTATGTCAGTGCGCCTTCCATATCGACCATGATCAGTTTGTCGCCTGCAGCGATGCGTGCATTGACCATTGTTTCCACATCATCATTAAACATGGTGATGACCGCATCCGGATTGGAAAAGTTAATAATACGTGCCACAACCACGGTAATATTCGAATCAAAGGTATCGATAATGTTCAGAATATTGGCAACGTTGGCAGAATCCAGAAACCCGTTTGTGCCAATATGGAGTAGCACCACATCGGATGGATTGGTGCTTAACCAACCGGATAACCCGGCCGCAATAGCATCCGTTGAAAACCCACTGTGTCCTTCGTGATTCAAATCAAATCCAGAACCCTCAGACAGGCTACCGACGAAGTTGTTCGGATAACCGGAAGCCGTCAACATCGGATTGAGGGTACGTCGATACCCACCGATGGGGGACGCGTCACCACTACCGCGGGTAATAGAGTCGCCCAGCGGCATGATTCGAATCGAAGTTCCGTCACATCCCTGATAGCCTTGTCGCAGACCGATGGCACCATCCAGATAGTGTTGCCCGATTCTGTTTTCAGGCAAGACTCGATTATTTAACGCAATTTCATCCACTCTGCCGCCATAGGCCCCGATTCCCGCTAGAGTGTCCAGCCAGCCAATAGCGACCTCTGTAGTCGCAGAAAAGTTTCCGTCGTAGGATGTGGTATTAATGGAATTTTCCAGGACTGAATCCACATACAGACGCAAGGTATTATCCAGCGCGTCACGTTCTGCATAGATATGATGCCAGTTTCCATCCGCGACATTGGACGTACCGGTCACTACGGTTGCGGAACCATTGCCATTACTATCTACTAGCTTGAATGCCGCGTTGCCGCCACTGCATCCTAGCCACCATTCAACCCCATTTCTGGCGTCATAACGGCCAACAATGGCTTCCGAGCCGACACAGCCCAAGGAATTCATCCAAAACTCTATTGAAAAACTCTCAGTGCCCAGCCAGTTGAAATGACTTGTTACATTAACGGATATTTTATCGTTACTACCATCAAAGTCTAACGCACCGTTAATGCGTCCGGTTACCGCAGCGGGACAGTTTACGCAACTGCCCGCGATTACAGGACTCGCGCTATTATTGAATATTGTTTCTACTGTCTCGTCTAAGTGCCATAGATTAACGATCTCTTCCATTGCCACAAAGACTTTTGTGACAACAATGTTAATCGTATCAGCGGCGCTGCTTACCGCGCCATCATTCACGACGAGTTCAAATGTTAGAACCTCATCGGTCGTGATCCCGTTTGGAGTGGTAAAACTCGGTGTCGCTACAGTCGCACTACTCAAGGCAACAGAGGTACCCGCCGTCTGAGTCCAGGCATACGTTAAGGTATCTCCACCGGGATCGCTACTGTTTAATCCCGACAGGTTTACCATACTCACCTGTACGGCCATTTGGTCTGGCCCGGCGTTTGCCAATGGTGGCATTGTTACTACAACATTAACCGCATCAGCGGCGCTGCTGACCACCCCATCGTTCACGACGAGTTCAAAAGTTAGAACCTCATCGACCGTGATCCCGCTTGGAGCAGTAAAATTCGGTGTCGCTGATATCGCACTACTCAATGTAACGGAGGTACCCGCCGTTTGTGTCCAGGTATACGTTAAGGCATCTCCATTTGGATCGCTACTGTTTAATCCCGACAGATTTACTATTCCCGACACAGCTACCTTTTGATCGAGTCCGGCGTCGGCTTGCGGCGGTTTTGTTACAACAATATTCACCGCATCCGCCCTACTGCTCGCGGCCCCATCACTAACGGTCAGTTCGAATGTTAGAACCTCATCGACTGTGACCCCACTTGGGGCGGTAAAATTCGGTGTCGCTACAGTCTCGCCACTCAAGATAACTGAGGTGCCAGCCGTCTGTGTCCAAGCATACGTTAAGCTACCCCCATCGGGATCACTGCTATTCGCTCCTGAAAGATTTACGAAACTCGCCTCACCGACCACTTGATCGGGTCCGGCGTCGGCCACTGGAGGCTTATTCCCTTGACCTGGCCCAGGGTTTACTATTGGCGCCTTTTTCCTCTCAGGCGCAGGCTCTGATTCTGAGTCGCAAGCAACCAATTGTACAAACAATAGCAATATTAAAACAATTTTTAGGAGATTAATCTGATACAGATTAGGCATGTATACCATCCTTGGTTCTGACATTAACACTGGGTTATAACTACTCACCCACCCCCCTGTAAGGCCTCATTACTGCGTTCAAAAATGATCATTTACTCGCGTAAACTCACATTTTTCGCCTTGATCTGAGGCCTTACAGGGGTTGGTTGAGCAGTTACCCGGTAATATCATCAATCGGGTGAGTAGATACTGCGCGTCGATGATTAATCTACGTTTACGTCGACACAACTTCTAGCATTTGATCGATCTTGTCGGACAAAGTGTCGGACAAGACAAAATTCTGACTTTGCAGTGATAATAACAGGTATTTGAATCGTCTGACGACGTGAAAGAAGACGATTTCCATATTCAACCGCAGCAACTTGGCGACTGAAATGAAAATCGTCCATCAAACATAAAAATTGTACGTGTTAAAGTTTTCCGCCATTGACAATAATTTCCGCCAATCCGCTGTTGGCCGTGGTCGCGCTCACCGAATCAATGGTAAACCGAAGCGAGGTTATGGTCTTCTGTGCAAACGATAATGTCGTTGCAGCGCCACTATTATCCAGTGCACCCACATTTACTATCGATCCATCACTAAAACTCAAGGTTCCACTAGTAACCTGGTCGTACTGATTAATACGGTCATGCAAAGTCACGCTGTCTACCGTGACCGTTGTTGGCCAGGTAAGCTCTATCCATGCACCGGTGGTCTCTTTATTACTTGACCATTCTGCTGTCGGCGCCGTAGGCCAGCCATCAATAATACCATCTACCGCACTGGTGACCAATTGACCATTTGCAACCTTGTGTGAAGACCCATTGACACTTGCGAGTGCCGCGATATTGTCAAACGCGGCTCCCGGATAGACCGACACATTAAGCGTTTTAGTACTTGTTAACGTATCACTCATATCGACGGTCACAGGAAATAGGCCTGAGGTTGGCGGCGTCCAGTTAATCGTGCCTTTTTCACCATTGATGATTAATCCAGCCGGACCGGATGTCACGGTAAAAAACGGTGCTGAAAACGACACTGCATCCACATCAAAATTGATCGATGCGCCTAACACGGTTAACGGTATGTTTGTCGTATCCTGTACAAAAACCGGCGCCTTATTACCGCAGACCGGTAGGAATCCGGCCAGACCACCAAACCACACCTGCGTCATTTTGTCATAACCTCCGGCGTTGGGGTGCTCAAGATCAAACATATCAACGGGGTATGTCAGTGCGCCTTCCATATCGACCATGATCAGTTTGTCGCCTGCAGCGATGCGTGCATTGACCATTATCTCCACATCATCATTAAACATGGTGATGACCGCATCCGGGTTGGAGAAGTTAATAATACGTGCCACAACCACGGTAATATTTGGATCAAAGGTATCGATAATGTTCAGTATATTGGCAACGTTGACAGAATCCAGAAATCCGTTGGTGCCAATATGGAGTAGTACCACATCGGATGGATTGGCGCTTAACCAACCCGGTAGCCCGGCCGCAATATCATCCGTCGAAAATCCGCCGTGCCCTTCGTGATTCAAATCAAAACCTGAACCTTCAGATAGGCTGCCAACGAAGTTGTTAGGATAACCGGAAGCCGTCAACATCGGATTGAGGGTACGTCGATACCCACCGACGGGTGACGCGTCACCCGTACCGCGAGTAATAGAGTCTCCCAAGGGCATGATTCGAATCGAAGTTCCATCACATCCCCAGTATCCTTGGCGTAGACCAATGGTACCATCCAGATAGTGCTGCCCTATTCTATTTTCAGGCAAGACTCGATTATTTAACGCAATTTCATCCACTCTGCCGCCATAGGCAGTGATTCCTGCCAGGGTGTCCACCCAGCCAATGGCGACCTCTGTGGTTGCAGAAAAGTTTCCGTTGTAGGATGTGGTATTAATGGAATTTTCCAGGACTGAATCTACATACAGGCGCAAGGTATTATCCAGTGCGTCACGTTCTGCATAGATATGATGCCAGCTTCCATCGGCAACATTGGACGTACCGGTCACTACCGTGGTGGAACCATTACCATTACTATCGACCAGCTTGAATGCCGCGCGGCCACTACTACATCCCAGCCACCATTCAACCCCGTTACTGGCGTCGTAACGACCAATGATGGCTTCCGTGCCAACACAGCTCGAGGAATTCATCCAAAACTCGATAGAGAAACTCTCTGTACCCAACCAATCAAACGCGGTCGTTGAGTTAATCGCAATTTTATCGTTGTTACCATCAAAATTTTGTGCACCGTTAATGCGTCCACTCACCGCGGCAGGACAATTTACACAATTACCCGTGGCAGTCAGATCGACGACATTGTTGAAGGTCGATCCCGTGTTTTCATCCAAGTGCCACAAATGGACAATCTCTTGAGGCGCAATCGGGCCGGTTGTTACCACGACATTCACCGTATCTGCGGCACTATCTACCAGCCCGTCATTAACAATGAGTTGAAATGTCAGTGACTCATCAACCGTCAAACCCGTAGGGGCTACAAAGCTGGGTGAATTGGATATCGCTCCGATTAGTGTAACTGTAGTGCCAGCTGTTTGAACCCACAGGAATGTCAGCGTATCACCGTTGGGATCATTACTACCTGAGCCATCGAGAAACACATTGGCTCCCTCGGTGACAATCTGGTCCGCACCCGCGTTGGCGGTCGGCGGCAGGTTGCCGCCTGAAAACAACGTACCGAAGA
>JBGMRO010000047.1:7797-12685 GCA_048061555.1 Thiohalomonadales bacterium
GTCCAGCCCAGTCCAGCTGTATCCAGGCGCCGGCCTGTTCCTGAAAACTCGACCACTCCTTGGTGGCATCGCCAGGCCAACCATCTATAAAACCATCTACGGCGCTGGTCGCCGGCTGTCCTTGTGCGGTACGTTCCGAGGAGGCGGTCACACTCGCCAGTGAGGCGATATTAGGATTGCCCGAAAGTGTCGGGGTAACGGTGATATTCACCAAATCTGCGCTGCTGTCTACGCTTCCGTCATTGACCACTAGACTAAAACTCAATGTCTCCGCTACCGTCAGTCCACTGGCTGCGGTAAAACTCGGCGTCGCCGTCGTCGCACCCGTCAGGGTCACGGCGCTACCTACCGTCTGCGTCCAGCTATAGGTCAACGCATCGCCATTAGGATCTGTACCTGTGCCCGTCAGGTTGACTATACTGCCCTCGGCGACAATCTGGTCTGCACCCGCGTTGGCGGTCGGCGGCAGGTTGCCGCCTGAAAACAACGTACCGAAGACCTCGATCTCGGCCAGACCTATGTGCACCGTCGCCGGGCTGGTGGAGTTGACCGTCATCCGCACACTGCTGGTAAGTACCGCAGGACTTAGGAAAATATCCACACCGCCACCTGCATTATCCAACGCAGACACCACCTGAGTGGAACCGTCACTGAACGACAGGGTCGCGCTGGTAATTTGATCATAGGTATTGGGACGATCGTACAAGGTGATCCGGTCCACGCTATAGAGTCCAGCCCAGTCCAGCTGTATCCAGGCGCCGGCCTGTTCCTGAAAACTCGACCATTCCTTGGTGGCATCACCAGGCCAACCATCTATAAAACCATCTACGGCGCTGGTCGCCGGCTGCCCTTGAGCGGTACGTTCCGAGGAGGCGGTCACACTCGCCAGTGAGGCGATATTAGGATCGCCCGAAAACGCCGGGGTAGCTGTCGCGCCGTACGCGAAAGCAACCACGACCAGTAACATGATCCGCTTTACGATATATTTATAGGAAATATAAGGAAACAAGCTATAGGAAGAAGGTAACAAACCAGAAAATAAAAAATTCACAAAACACCTCTTAACTCAATGCACCAACAATTATATTTGGTGAAATTAATACTTTAAACCCCTTGTAAGTTAGTAACTAACGACTAAGCTCTACTACCCAATTGCGCTGAAAATGCAGCAGTAAAATTTGTATTTACAACAAGGTAGATACTGATGTTCTTGACAAACATTTGGCCAAAGTACAGGCCAAAAATACATGAATACGTATAATTATACAAGGGACATTAGTGTTCGATGCAATATTGACGCCATCTTTATTTTCATATATCTTTCAATATGTTAAATAGGAATTTTGCTATCTTGAATTGTAACTGTAAAGTATTACGACAGTCGCATCGGTTGTCCTTCGCTGGCTCTTCACACGCGCTCCGACAACAATGACCCTAGCAACGGTAAAAATTGGCATTAATTTCATAGGCAAACAGCGGTAGAATCACACAACAGAGATAACGCATGATATCCTCTAAACTACTTAACCTATCTGAAAAAATTATGAAAAAACTAGTTAAAAAAATTCCGGGTGTTCTTAATCTATACAATAAAATTCGCAGTAACAGGTTAAAGAATCAAGATGCGAAGGCGGTATTTACATCGATTTACGAAAAAAACTACTGGAAAGATTCTACTTCTATATCTGGCTCAGGCTCCAACGACACGCAGACAGAAAAAATCGTGGCGGAACTTCCAAAGCTCTTGGCGACACATTCGATCACGTCGATTCTGGACATCCCTTGCGGTGATTTTTATTGGTTCAAAAAAATAAATCTGGACAATATTAATTATGTGGGAGCCGATATCGTTGAAGACATAATCAACAACAATAAACAGTACGCGAGCAAAAATATCAGTTTCCAAACAATGAACTTGCTGGAAGACACACTTCCGAAAGTTGATTTGATTATCATCAGAGATTGTCTGGTCCATTTCTCTTATTCGGATATAAAAAGAGCGATAAAACAAGTCGTCGATAGCGGTTCGACCTACCTCCTGACGACATCATTTATCAACCTTCAAGACAATACGGATATTGAGACAGGTATGTGGAGGGCAATCAATCTGCAAAAGGCACCACTAAATTTTTCAGAACCGATCGATATGATTCAGGAGAATTGCGATGAAGTCGAAGGTAAATACTACGATAAAAGCCTTGCTTTATGGTCGATAAATGCAATTAGCTACTGAAATACCGAAAAAATTAATAACGCATCGGGGCCATATTCCAACTAATCCGTTGCCTGGTATATCGCTTACAAATACGCACAGCTCTGTCATTTAGACCATGGTCTTAATCGATGTAAACTTTACACGGGATTAACAAGCTATGTCTTACAGTAAATATTGGCTAGTCCGGAACAGCGTTCAATAATGGATTTAATAAGTACTTCTCCAATGACACCCAAAAATCTCCGTCCCATCCATCATTGCCCAACTTACCGCCAAATCGTACCGCTACAAGCTTCTTGCTGGGTACGATCACAATAATTTGATGGTTGGCGCCAGCTCCCACAATCGTATCTGCGGGTATTTTTCGCCAAACTTTGTCCGTATTTAACCACCAGCCGCCAATCGCCGGTCGTGGATATTGCTCGATATCACTACCCTGATATTTCGGTAAATTTACGGCTCTTAACGCGGTATCAAATGTCTTTTGAGATATAATTGAAACACCATTCCAGCGTCCGTTATTAAGAATAAGCTGACCAAATCTGATTGCCGCACGAGCTGTAAACCGACTGCCACCACCTATCGGGGCCAATTTAAGGTTATCAAAATCTACCAACTCACCTTGGTTAATAACTATATTCTTGGCGGAAATCCCCAATGGTTTGGAAATAGTTTCATATAAATAGTCGGGGATGTTCGATAACGGTGTTTTGTTTAAACTCTTGGTAATTAGATACGATAGCACATTATTGTATGCGGGATTACTATACAAAAAAACCTTGCCAGGTTCGTATTTTAAAGTTGCTAGATTATTGGCGATTTCAAATCCTTTGGCAGTGTGTCGATTGGGCCAATAATCTTTTTTCCATGCTGCACAAGTTGCTTCTTCAGCGAGGGTACAAGCGTCTTCCATACCAGAACTATGGGATGCAAGATGAAATATCTTAATCTTTGATTTCTGACTATCTTTTTTCCACGCCGGTAAAGCTTCATAAGCAAAATCATCAAAATTTAAATAACCATCATTAACCGCCTTAAAAAGCACCATTCCCCCGACAAGCGCCTTAGTAAGCGAAGCAATACCGCTGGTGGTTATTGCATCGTCATCATCGCCATACCACTCATATATCAACTGACCATCCCTTAGAATAAGGTATGCAAACGTATCCCTACTAGACAAAAACCTTTGTTGTTGTTCAATTATTTGATAATTCACGCCCCGCCGTGCATAGGATTCGCTACTAATCTCGACCATTTCTTGTCTAAACATATACCACTGCACCGCGTAGAATCCCGTTATACCAATAACAAGGAGTGCGGCAGCATATCTGATTAAGCCACTCTTGTTTTTCATCGCAGTATTTTTTTATATCTAATAGCTCTTTGATAAATATGCCACAAAGGTCGAGTGACAACTTTAGGGTCAATTCAAGTCGTTTTTCTTTCAAGCATAAATAAAAATGCCCCAAATAGACTAATCACAATCACACCGATGCGGGGTAATATCGATAGGACTAAAGCCTGATCACTGGTTACACCGATCAACACGAAAGAAAAGAAAAACGCTCCTTCCTGGACTCCAATCCCATTCACAGATATAGGTACCATTAATAAGAATGCCACAATGGGAACAATAACGAGCAAATCAAATCCATTAATTGATATCCCAACCGCTAATACAAAGGCATACATCGCAAGCACAGTGAGTAGGTGGTAGATAACGGAAAGAAAATACGCGATAACTACATTCTTTTCCGTCAAACGATGTTTTCCTAGAGCTTGCAAAACATCCATCATAAATTTTAATACTTTACCAGGGCGCCGCAATACGATTCTATCTTTAATTTTTACGAATCCAATCAAGATACTTACGCCAACTAGCAGGCTCAATAAACTTAACTGGAACACTTGATTCATCATAGGGACTTTTGATAGCGCCGTGCCCAACAATAAGCCGCCGCCCGCACTAACGATAACAACAGATACTAGCGCGATAACACCAGTAATTCTATCCATTATTATAGCCGTTACCGCGCCGGCCTTTTTATCGGTGCTATTAAGTGTCTTTAGTGCTCGAAACCCGTCACCACCGAGAGTACCCAAGAAAAAATTATTAAAAAATATTGAAATAAAAGTCAAATTTACCGCGCGACGAACACTTATATTTCCGCCTTGAATTTCCAATAACAAATGCCATTTATATGCCTTTGCAAGCAACGAAATTATAGAAATGAATATTGAAAGGAGAAAGTATTTAAGTTTTACTTGCGCAAGAATCTGCAAAAAACTGTCGAAATCGACCTGATAAAATAGCAACAACAACAGCCCAGAACCCGCGCTTAGCTTTAGCCCGAAGAGTAGATGTTTTTTTGTAAAATACATATTAAGTGGTAAACATCAGTAATAAGTATTCAATATTTTCTGACAAAACAATAGACTATTCTGTATACGGGTGAATCTAATCAGATTGCGTATTTTCAATCTGTTCATATAATGTTTTCGTATAGTTGCAAGGTTTGGCTGGCACATTTATGCCAGGTGAATTTTTCGGCCTGCTTAACAGCTTGTTGAGAATAGCTTGATTGAAGAGAATGATCATTTAACAAAGTAATAATTCCATCCGATATAGCAGCTACATCGTCCGGATCTATCAGAATAGCAGCGTCCTCTACA
>JBGMRO010000048.1:0-3190 GCA_048061555.1 Thiohalomonadales bacterium
GTTAGTAGAATTACAGTAACTTATCTTAAGATTTTCGCCTTGATATGACGCTTTACCGAGACTGCCTGAGCAGTTACAAATATGGAGCGCGATATAATTGATGGACATTCGAGGTTGCTGGCACCAGCCTCGAACGCCCAATACGGGTATTTAGTGGGCAAAAAATTCTAACGTAGTAATTCGACGTCGTCCAAGAATTGTTGAAAACTACTTACGCCACCATGTGCACCTGCAATAGCATCTATGGGTAGATCGATATCCTGTAAAGCGTCCGCCAAGTCCATAGTCCAATATGAAAATAAGGCTGGGATAGGCGATGCAAAGATCCCAGGGTTATAGAGGTCACTGGTGAAGATCATCTTTACGTCCTCGACATAGGGCACTAGTAATCCCATGGCATGTCGGTTGTCTATATTTAATAATCGAACGCGTCTGGACCCATCACTCAGGACAAAGTCCTCATCTATCTCAATAATCTTCACATCAACCGGTCGTTGCTGATAGGCGTCCACGGTGACCGTATGTTGTGCCTTAAATATCGCTGCGTAATGATCCTTGCTCTCCGGCCCTACAATTAGGGTCGCGCCCAAGGCACCGTATGCGCGTATGCCACCAATGTGATCCGCATGGAAGTGCGACGCAATAACATAAGTGATCTTCTTTGCCGGCCACAGTTGCTTAACTTTATCGATGATCGCTTGCGATCGATGTTCATATAACACCGGGTCCACCAAGACCAAATAATCAGCCATTTCGATAATTAGGGAGTTATGTGTGGGTCCCCGTACATGAAAAACTTTGTCTGCTATTTCCTGGATATCAACCAATTCTGGCCGACCCTGGTTTATATCAAAGGGTATGCCGAAGGCCAGTGTCCGCGCAAAAAATTGAGATGATCGAATTCCCCACGCATAATCTTCTTCGTCTAGGGGACGCCTTAAATCTGGCGGCACGACGAACATGGCATTGTCAATGGTTACGTCTAAAACAATGTTGTGGCGTTGTTCTTGGGCGATTTTAATGCCATTGAAAAAATGCTCGACGTTGTAGGGTAGTATAATGCCTGCGACGCTGGCCCAATCTTGGAAAGCAACCTCCCAGCTTGCATCACCATAAACTGAGTCTGCCTCCAGTGTTTGTACCTTGCGTAGTTGAAAGGTTTTTACATCGATGAACAGATCTATGCGTTGATTCCAAATGTCGAATGAAATTACATGGTGTTTGCGGTCCTCAATTTTTCCTTTTCCAGCGTAGCGAATCGAATCCATGTGCTCCAGTGTGTACCGCGCCAAGGCCAGCGTGGACGTCATAAAGTAGTGTTTTTGCCGAGTCGCCAATCTCGTGGACAGCATAGCTGCCCGAGGACCGGAAAAAATGCCATCGATACCATCGATATAGCCTTGATCCTGATTGATTATTTCACGAAATTCAAACTCAGATATCGTCGGGTAGAGTGAACTTAATTTCAGCTCAGCGATGGATTGATGCTCAGCAAACTGCTGCGTCACACTACGCTCAATGGTGGCGACATGCAGGGCGGGAGCTCCAGGGCGGAAGGTCTGCTCTGGCTCCCAACGTTGTATCGTCGAACTGATTTTTTGGTTTTTCAACCCAGCGATTTGCTCGATACCACCTAAGCTGTTCAGCCACTGATTTACGACCTTGATGGCCTTGAATTTGCCGTCACCCGAAAATTCCTCGTGCGCCATGGCAGAACCTAGCGGTAGCATTACCCCAATCAACAACCCGCCACATAGGGTGATTGTGGTAAATGGCTTTAATTTCAGCATCATTAACTCCTTTTGTAAAAAATGAAGGGAACGGTCGCAGTATTGCCTTGCGGCCCAAAATATAGAATGATCGTTCTAATATAGAATGATCATTCCTTAATTGGGTCGGTTTGTCAATATCTAACGTGACTATTTACCTATAATTTTATTGGCATAAAAATTTGTGAAGATTGTATACTTACTGTCATGTCAGGCGCACCAAAACAATTTGACAAAAATCAGGTACTGTTCAAAGCTCTGGATCAGTTTTGGTCGAGTGGCTATGAAGGCACTTCTATGCAGGATCTAGTTGCGGCTATGGGGATCAATCGTGCCAGTATGTATACCACTTTTGGCAACAAACGTGATTTGTTCAATCAGGCGTTTGATTGTTATTGCGCGCAGGCACTAGAAAACATCATCGCCGTACTACAGGCCAGTGATGCAGAGCTTTACAATATTGAACAATTTTTTGTGTCACTGACCACAAGCCAGGACAAGCGTATTAGCTATGGATGTTTTGCCAACAATGTCGCTGTGGAATTGGGTCCACATGATGCCGGGCTGGCAAAAAAGGTCAGGGTGTTTTGGCAAAAAATACAAGATGTCCTGCATGAAACATTAAAGCGTGCAGTCGAAAAAAAAGAACTCGCCGTCGACACCGATACCGAGTCCCTGGCTCGTCTCATCAATGTCACCTTGCAAGGACTGATGGCCATGCGGAAAGCGGGTGTCAGCGCGCAGCAGATACAGGCGGCGGTACAGCAGCTCCTTATGCTATTTCCTAAGAAATAAAGTCACTACTCAGATTGTCTCTGTAAAGGCATTCAAAAATGGTCATTTATTCGTGTAAACTCACACGAAGTTCCGGTTACACATTGAATAATTGTTTTAAATCAACTATTTTTTAATTAAATACGTGCGTAGTATCCGCGCAGGGTATTTGCATGCTAACTCCACTAAAATATAAGTAGGGAGTTAGTGCTTTTACCATACTAGCTCACCTACAGGCCAATTTGAGAAAGGAGCAAAAAATGCATGTAAATGCCCGGTTCACTACGGAATATCACGCGTTCAAGGATTGGTTGAATAGAAGCAGCGACGACTTTTTATTTTTCTGCCTTCAGTATATTCAAAAATTTTTTCCCGCGAGGAAATTACCAGAATTTTTGGAGAAAAATTCCGGCGATAAGAGGCATCAACCGCAACCGGGTGAACCCGATAAAAATCTACACGTGGTGCAGAGAAGCGATACGCCCATGCGGGAAAATGTTACCCGTTTCAAAAAGGGAAAACGATTAAAGCGGTAGGAAAAGCGTAGAAGCTAATCCCGTTAATTCACTCAATATTACCTCTATTTACAATGCTTCGTTGCGTGGATAGAAATTTAGGTATATTTGACTCTTGTTTGCTAAATTGCT
>JBGMRO010000048.1:3290-12665 GCA_048061555.1 Thiohalomonadales bacterium
GCTTCTACCTTGGAAAGGTCTAATATATCATTGATGAGATTTAATAAATGTTTTCCCGAGTTCAATATGTTATCAATATCCGTAAGGATTTCGCCTTTTTTTAGGAAATCGAAGTCCTCTTTTACGAGCTCACTATAACCAATGATTGCGTTAAGGGGGGTTCGCAGTTCATGGCTCATTGAGGATAAAAATTTTGTTTTTGCTAAATTAGCCGCTTGGGCCGTTTCCTGCGCCTTTACTATTTCGGATTGTTCTTTTTTTCGTTGCGTTATATCACTGATATTCAAGATACATAAATGGCTATCCAGCGTCTTGATTAAGCTCATTCTTACTTCTATTGGAAAATTGTGCTTGTCACTTCTAACGCCAAACCATTCGTGGGACTCTCTAGTGGTTACTGTGCCGGCGACCAATTGAGATTGAATTTCCAAATACCCATTCCAGGTGTCTATAGGAAAAAGCTTTTCAACACTACTATTTAGTAGGTCACTATTTTTGTAGCCAAAAAGAATTTCGGCGGAAACGTTAATCGACTTAATATTATTTAAAATATCTGTAACAACCAATGCGTTCGCCATGTTGTTCATAACACTACTAATATATTTCTCTCGATCTTCTATTAGGATTTTTTGATTGAGCAGTGTCGATCGCATAAATTCCAAATCGCCCGCCAAACTTTCAATTTCCACAACATTGGATGTGATCGACAATGTTTCATGATCATTACCTTCGGCAATTATTTTGGCGGCGTCTCGAATTTTTCGTAGCGGTTTTGTTAGCATTTGAGCAACCACGAGAATAACGAGAAAGGTAGTCAATAAGTAAGCTGATATTAGGTAAAAACCACGCGCATAGGCACTAGCGATCTGTTCTTCTACGTGAGACTCATCAAAACCGATCTGCAATATTCCGTGGGTATTCGAGTGTATGTTACCTATCGGAATTTCTACAAAATAGATGGAATCACCGTGATCGCCGAAGAAAAAATCTTCTATGAATTTTACGTCTTTGAAATTGAAATCAGAAACAATGGGTTCAATGTCAGAGATGAGGATTGTGATAAATATTGCCAGCCCGTCAAACAATAGTTCATCCAGAGATGATTGTGCATCCATCTTGAAATTCTTTGAATCTATCGCAGGTAGTTGGGAGGCATACAGGCCTGTGCTCGATCTCACACGATCGACAAATTGTTGTTTATACCCTTGCTCAACGAAAAATAAAATGGCACCAAATAGAATAACCGTGAGTAAAAGTTGAGAAAGGAAGACACTCAGAAGAAGGCGATGGGTGAAACTTATAGACCAGCGCATTTTTTTCAGTCCTTAGATATCCACAAATTTTGCACTATGCTTAGTCCAGGCGTAGAGGTCGCCTTAGATCGCCACATAATAGTAAATGCACCAGGCTGGCGCTTTAGTGCAAGTATGAGTTCATCGGCATTAGTGTAAGATTTCGGACGACGTGATCCGGTTCCAAATGTTCGTCTCAATAATTGACGCTCATAAGTTTTTGCCGATAAAAATACCACTTTTTGCAAGAGCATTTGCTTTAATATTTGGTCGGAATAATTTCGTAAAGGCAGCAATTTCATGCCTTGTTTTGTTATGGAGATACCCAAATAAAGTCGTCTAATCTCTAACATGCTGAGAGGTTCAACCGGGTTGTCCGTAGCTGAAACCAGTACTAATTCTTGCGCTTGCGCGAAAGAATTCTCTCCGACTATTAAAGCAAGCATTATTAGTATCGCCAACACAGATGTTTTTTTAGAGTGCTTCATGGGAATACGGCACTCCATTGCAATGTCGTATGCACATGGTCTCCCAGGACAACATCCACTGTGGCGACCTCGAAGGTCAGTGCCTGATTGTCGAAAAAATCAAACCTCGCGCCAACGCTACTGCGTGCAGTTACAAATGCGGGAAACAATGCGACATATTCGTTCCGGTCTGCGTTTGGCGTGTAATCTTGGCTGATATACACGCTCCAGGATTGATTGAGTTGTCTCTCGAGTAAGATAAAAATATTCGAAAATGAACTAGTTTGGCTTACGCCGCTTTTATATATTTTGTTGGTAATATTGAATAAGCTTACCGATACCGTATAAGGATCAAGATTAGCGTGATAAAACATACCCATGATCTGTTGTTCGATACGGTCGATAGTCGTAAGCGTGGAATTTATATCATTGACATTATAGAACCCACCCATTTCATGTCGACCTAGGCCATCGGGGGAGTAAGATATATGAGCCGTAAACGCAGGATCGTGATTGTTGTCGCCTAAGTTAAAAGTGTCGAACGGTTCCAGACCTTCCTGACCTAGCGTAGGTGCCAAACCCAATCCAATATTGTATTTCAATTCCGACGATTGATTTAGGAATGAGCCCTGAAATAGAAATCCCGTATTATGTGTCGGAATCACACCGCCGTCGTCTTCAAATTCCACGATTGCGGGTCGGCTAACCGGGGTGCTTAGATAAGCACCGTGATGATTGTTTAGATTCCAATATCCGATAGGGTTATGATACCGACCGATCCATAATACATTAGAGTCTTTAATCGTCCAGCCAGCCAACAAGCGTTCAACTTCCTGTTCGTCTTCACTTAGAAATACTTCAGCCAATATATTCCATTTGTTTTTTTGTGCGGTGTAAAAAACGCTCAACCCTGGCTCTATACTCTGATCATCGAGTTCAGAATCTGCCTTCAGGCCAGATAAATGTTCTATATGGACGGTAGGGAAAAGTAAAAATTCACTGCCGAATGGGTTTTCAGCCGCGTTAGACGTGCATTGGGCCGTTAATCCGATGATAATCAGTAGCCATCGCCACATGTTAACTGTAATTCTATCAAGTTGTATATTTTTCACTGTAATTTTAGGGGCTTAGTTGATTTATATGCGAATTCGGGAAAATACAAATTATTAATAATCTCTAATAATCATCAATCTATTATCAATTCGGCAGGCAAAAGACTTACTTTAATTATTTTTTGTATTAAATTAGGGGCATAGGGTGAACCCGTGCAAATATTATTAAATCCGTTGGGTATTCGTCGGTGAGGATGGTATATAGTTTTTCATTGTTGCGGGTACGCGGTAGCGTGGCGCGTATTTTAATAGGGGGGTCTATACATACTAGGATTAATACGCATAGACGATATATAGGTGATATAGCGATACGGGTACGATTATCACTGCAAGCGAGATATGCAATGTTAACCAACACCGATAGTAACCCACATATCTGATTTTTAAATCGGTCGGGTTGCATCCCCCTATTACACAATTCAGCAATAAGCTCATACTCAGTATGGCTTGATAGGCAAAACCAATGTCGACAGAATGAAAATAGTATACGATAGGCACAAAGGAACCGCTATATCGATGCGTATAACGCTGCCCGGCGCTTGGTTTTTGTCCGTTATTGCGAGTAAATGCAATTTGCCATTGATTTAAAATATAGATCGCTAAGATAAACCCTGTTATTTGCTTGTATGCATTGATGTCTTGCAATTCATTGAGCCATTTTGGCGACAAATTATAATAGTACTGTATGTAGAAAAGAGATAAAAATATGCAAGCAATTGCCAACGGACTCAAGATGCACGAATCAATATACCTGTTTACATTTGAATATATTGTACGGTATCCAGAAAGCTGCAGTTCTCGTCTATTCAAAAGATGGGCTATGAAGGTCATCGTGCCCCCATCTTTATCTGGCCATTTTTATCATCGTTAGCGGCTGTCATTAACATAGTTAGGCTATTGCCCGAGGCTTGATTGACTATTTCTTCTGCAAAGCTCTTAGCGTCAGGTAAAAAATACCCGCTGCGCGGCCATTGATTTCCAATTTTTGGTGCGGATGGAAATGTCTTAACTTTCTCTAAATAGCTGGCATAGGCACGGTTGATGCCTCTTCGTATCTCTTGAATCATCAATATAAATTCTGTGTAACTTACATATTGCTTTGGATATGTCCAGGTAGTGGCACCCATAACATCATCCAGTTCCCAATCGGTCTTGGGTGTGTCTTTGTGTTTGTTATGACAATTAACACAGGCTTTACTGACCGCGACATCGGCTGCCATATAAATATAACGATCAATATCCTCGACATAGAAATATTGTGGTGTCAGCGTTTTCTTAATATTGATGAATTTGTTAGCTTGTTTTCCTTCAAGCAGATTTGCTTTATTAATCGGGAAATCCGAACCCAAATATAGCCCAAGCGGAATTTTACTTTTTTCTAGATGCATGGCCAACAAGCGCAAAAATTGAGCGGGCAAAGGTCCTGCGTGAATATTTTTGTCATCCCAGTCTTCATTGAATTTTAAGCCACTTTTTTTCCCCGCAAGCACGATTTCTTTTGTATAGAGGGACCTGGCGACTTTGTTTTCTTCATTAAGTACCCTGAGTGCGTATTGCACCGGTATGTTTGTCCCTGCGGATGTATCACTAGCCAATGGTGGCGGAGCCGTAATAAATAAATAGATTGAAATCATCAGTACTATGCTAGTTGCTAGTATATTAATGTTCATTTTCATAAGGTTTTTCTGACCTTATGTTTTTTGTCGTTCCCGTAGAGTGATAATGTTCCATCAAAATATTTTTTGACTTCCGTATCGGCAATAATTTTGCTCAGGTCTGTAGTAACTTTTCTGCGATGATTGCCATGATAGTCATGACAGCCTAAGCACGTTTTCCAATCCTTCCTTATGACTAGTTTTGCATGCGAAGTTGATAAGGTGTCATTTTTTATAGACAATTTTTCATGGCAATACCGGCAAAATATTCTATCAATCGTTATGCGTCTTGCGGTATGTTCCTTATGACAAAAAATACACGTTTGTGCCTGTAACTTGGCTCGTACCTTTGAGAATCTGGGCTCCATAAACCGATAGACCGGATGCGTATCACTAGGGCGATCATGACAATACACACAAGCGTCATTACTCACTTGCGAATATCCCACCGTTACAGGTCTTTCACGCAAACCGAGAAAATACTTTGTATATGCCTGTAATTGCTGCCGCAATGTACCTGTCGCCATTTTATGGCAACCGCTACACTGTACCTTTTCATGACCGATATTCATTGGGCCATGGGCATGTAAGTCTGAATTTGACGGTAGTACGAGTACGGTAATTATTACCATGCTTATAGACCCACCTGTCACATACGCCAGCATCCGTTTATTAATAGGTCGTTTCACATTGAATCCGTCCATCGACTAACTCGTTATGATTACAATTTAGATTGGTTTAGCGAATCTATAATGCCAGTTTAAGTAAAACAAAGAATGGAATGTAATTGCGTATGGCAGACCTTCATAATATAAACCATCACGCTTACTAGGCATATACAGGTGATGCTGAGCGGCAATTCAGTTGAAACAGAGGCATGCGTCATGCCAATCACGTAGGCGATTGATCCGTGGTAAGTTCGTCATTGGGGCATACTATAGTTGTAAATTTCTTCGACAATAAATAAACCGATAACGGCTTAGTACTCAACCCAGCGGAAGCCTGATCGATTGTAGCGGGACCGGCCAGGATGGTGAGTTTCGGCGTGGTACACCGTTGTCGACATCGTATTTGTGGTCAAAGGAGAGGATCGTTTGACGGATCTCGTAGAGTATCGCGACGCCTATGCAGTCTGTTTATTTCTTGTTTGGAGCAGAAGGAGGTGGCATAGACTGGGTACCGGGTATAAACTCCTCGCCCCAGTTTTTCATGGACATTAACACGGGGCCAAGTGCTTTACCCTTTGCGGTAAGGGTGTAGGCGTTTCGAACAGGTCGATCCTGATAGGGTTTTTTGTCTATCAGACCATGGGCTGCTAAAGATTTCAGACGTGCGGCGAGAATGTTTGTTGGGATGGATTCCGGGGAATCCTGAAATTCCTTGTAGGTGGTTTTACCTATAAACAGATCTCGAATAATCAACAGGGTCCATTTGTCACCGATGACCTCTAGGGTATTGGCCACTGCGCAGGGTGACCGTTTAAAGCTACCTACGGTGGTGGGTTTTGTGGGTTTCTGCATTGTGCTTTTGTAAACTCTTTGCAAAGTAATAGCCGCCCTTAACCCTAGATTAATCAGTTGGATCACAAAAGTCCACGCAAGCTCTTGACGCACCTAGCAAATCAATAAGTTTGTTCATCACCAATAAGGTGACTTCACAACTTTTCGATTTACTATGCACATCAATATCTTGCCTACATGGATGTAGGCAAGGGGCGTAAGCAGGACGCGGAAGCTTTGCGTGTCTTTTTTGCGCTCAACTGATTATTCTAGGTTAACCGGTTTCGTTACCACCATGGCGGCATTCTCTTATTCGTCGTAAATGACTAATATCATATCATAATCATTGTAGCTTGCATTATGAAAGTGACTTGAGTAGTCTAGTGACTTTCAAATAACAAGTAACCCGGTAGATCGGGTTCACGCGAAGAGGGAAATGACATGAGAATGATAGTGATCCTATTTATTTTTGCACTAAATCATACGGTTAGCGCGGATACAGCATTTGTTCAGGCATATCAAGAACAGTTTTCTGAGGAATATCCGTATCGAGTACACGACGTGCCACATGGGGATTTTAATTTGCATGCCCGAGAATTTCTAGGCTCGAAAGAGAACGGAGATGAAATTGCCATCGTCATGATGCACGGATTTCCTGACAACCTACACATTTACGACCGAGTTATACCAAGCTTGTCTCATTCAGCACGGGTCATTGTATTCGATTTTTTGGGTTGGGGAGAATCCGATAAGCCGCAGGGTTTTGAATACTCAGTCGAGGATCAGCAGCAACAGTTAACACACGTAGTAGAGTATTTCGATTTGCAGAAAGTGGTTTTAGTTATGCATGATATGGCCGGGCCGCCGTCGATTAATTGGGCCTTGGTAAATGAAGCAAAGGTCTTAGGCTTAGTATTACTCAATACCTATTATGGACCCATGCGAGCCTTGCGGGCCCCCGAAGCGATCAACTTTTATGCATCGTCCATTCCCGACCGTGAGACCATCGTAGACATTATGCAAACATACGATTTTCTATGGGAGTCGGGTCTGCGTGACCAACTCTCACGCTTTTTTGTTCAAGACGAACCACGGGCTACTTTTACAAAACTATTTGTGACTCAATCATTGTCGATACGTCCCGCTTTTTTTAATCTGAGCGAACATCTATTTGCAGAAGTTGCTGCAAGAGGCGTAAAACAAGCCATCGAACTACCCGCATTTTCCAAGCCAGTGGCGATTATCTTTGGTGGACAAGACCCTTATCTCAATCCGTCGATAGCTAACAGGTTTCATGAGCTATTTACGAATTCCCGATTGCATTTAGTCAAGGACGCCGGACATTTTGTGCAATTGGATCAGCCCAATGAAACGGCTGATTTAATAAAGTCTTTCATCGATGAACTAAATTAAGAAAAATTATTTTTCCGGTAAGATATATGCGATGCTGGATTGCAAACAGGTGACCGACAAATTGTGATATTAGCTAGTAGGATATAACCACGGTGAATGCGCTACACTTCTGCCACCCTACGGTCACTACAATAGCCAAAAAATGTGACCGTGGAGTGGTATAATTGCAATAGCAGATGGTCCTCAAGGATGCGCGTCCTCCGATTTTTGATGCTTTTTGCATTGTTGGACTTAGCAGTCATCTTCGGTTTCTATCTCTCCCGTATCCGGGTTTTTTACTATGCTACCGTTTCCGTCCGTTACGACAGTATTGACGAACATCATCGACTCTATCCGAGCATACTGTTGATCCAGGGCTAGCTCGACATCGACATCTTTAATGCCAGAGTAAATAAAAATATAGCCATTGTTCTCCATGAGTACATCAAAGTCTGAAGGGGCAAATAGTCGATCGGTTTGCCATTCGTAAAACGAACTGTCTATATCTGCCAAAAGATTATCGACTGGCAATGCAACAATAGGCAGGATTAGGGTTACAAACAATATATTGTGAAGTTTTGTCATAACGCTTTCCTCCGATTTTCAGTTAGTGAACCTTAATTTAGTTTGTCAAGTTTTTCATTTGGCCGGCCATGGTATGCTGAGTAAGACTCCTGTTTGACGACTTCAAACTGCATTATCTGCTAGTATTATAGATGTTTCTAGGTAAGGTTAATGCTTTCTGTTGGTTATATACTCACTTGACAGAAATGGCCCCGAACATAAGTAATTAACGATTAGAACTATATTGAAGCTTGTTCTACAAATAGCACATGTCTAGTTACCTGCCGCTAACCGTAGACTAATTATATTGATATAGGACAAGAAAATGTGAGTTAAATTTGTTATACGATTTAATGGCACAGTGTATGTGGACTCCCGGTAGGAGTGGCCCGAGTGGGTTTTACTTTGATTTAGACGCGTGCATTGAATACTGAGGTGCCGTTATTCACGTACACAGCTATAGCGAACTTCTTGTGCATCAAGAAACTCTTCGGCTTGAGCGCCGTGTAAAATTGCTAGCGTAGCCATTATTCCTGCATCCGTACAAGTTTCGGCTATCACCGTGACTGAATGGGGAGCATTTTTCATCGGCCAACCCGTGCGGGGATCGAGTATATGGCTGTAGCGTATACCATCTTTGAGCAAGTAACGTTTCACATCGCCACTGGTGGCGACGGCCCCCTGGGTTAATTCAAACTGTTTTATTGCAACATTATTACTTTCGATATTTAATCTTTCATTTGTGGTCAATTTAATTGCCGAAGGATTTTCGATGCCAATGCACCAACCCCGGTTATTCTTGCGGGGGCGTGTCATTGCTAGGTCACCACCAAAATTGAGTAATACACTGGCCTCGCAAAATTGTTTAACAATTATCGCCGCTCGATCTACCGCATACTCTTTTCCTATGCCACCAAAATCTATTTGCATTTTTTCTGGCATAGTTAATTTTGGACGTGACCAGTGTAGTTTTTGCCAGCCAACATATTTCAAGACCTCTGCCACTTTTTTCTGGCTAGGGATTTTGTCACTGCCATCAAAAAACCAGGCTTCACGTAATACACCGGAAGTAATATCGAATAAACCGTCACTGAGCTCAAAACATTGCTGCGCATAATCGAGTAGGTCGGCTGTTTCGCTATCAACGCTAACTGTCGATCCCTTGGCATTATTGATTTTGTGGACTATATTATCAGAGCGATAACGACTGAATTTTTTCTCGATGCGCATTGCTTCTGATTGGGCCATTTCTGTTACGTGTCTGGCTAATTTGGCTTGAGTGACTTCAATCAATAGTTCACATGTGCTCGCCATTGCATTAAAGCGGCCTATCCAATAACTATTTGATCTCTCTAGTGCGATAGACATGGTAATGGCGTTGTTATTGTTTAGAT
>JBGMRO010000049.1:0-12571 GCA_048061555.1 Thiohalomonadales bacterium
CTCTACCGGGATACCCGTATTTTCCACACAGCTTTTTAACTTACGATCGACGCTTAAGCGAGCCTCGTAACCCTCGGCGGTATCCCCCTGCCAATAGGCCAAATCATGGGCGATACAACACTGCTGCCACGGTGGAGTTTTGCCAAATTGAGCCGCAAATCTGGGGAAAATTTCTACAAAGTACGTCCAACCGCTCGAAAGACCACCGCTACAACCATCCGTTACAAAGGGTTTGATATCTGCAAGCAATTTTGTATAACGCAGGCTTTGC
This sequence comes from Thiohalomonadales bacterium, assembly GCA_048061555.1. GTDB lineage: Bacteria > Pseudomonadota > Gammaproteobacteria > SZUA-152 > SZUA-152 > JBGMRO01. The sequence continues at coordinate 272 of JBGMRO010000049.1, forward strand.
ATACGTTTTTCCTCGGATTGCTTAATTTTTTCGCTTAGAATATCTGCAGAGGCCGTACAACTAAAGAATAACAATAATAGGTAAATTGGGAACTGCTTAATGACTGATATCGGATTCATGTGGGGGGTTAGAATCGATTTGATAGGGAAAAAATAGCGACTTACAGAACTTGCATCATTTCTACTTTATTACCAAATGGATCTCTAAAGTCGATACGCTCCACATTAGGGATCGAAATCCCATCTGTAACCGAAATATTTAAGCCGATCATTTTATTTTTCCAATGGCTAACATCTGATACACGGTAGGCAATATGTGCCTTTGTTTTATGCCGATCGACACCGTCCTCAGTGCCTATATGTAATTGTAAGTCACCGAGCTGAAACCATAAACCGCCACGTTTTTTAAGAGCCTGCGGTTTTTCAATTTCCACCAGCCCTAATACTTGCCCATAGAACTCACGCGCAATATCTTCCGCACCGATTGGAATGGTTATTTGGATATGATGGTAAGATAATATCATGGTGATTCGTGATTTAAAATTAAAAAAAAACCCCTATCAAAACTAGATAGGGGTCATCATTTGTCTTTACCACATAATCTATCGTTGGTCGTAATTCAGACCACTATGTCCTAATCAAACCGTAACGATTCAAGGACCAGCGAATGATCAGAAAGACCGCCGCGAAGGTCAATACGGTGACAACAATATCAAATATTGAGGTCATCGGTATATGATAGTATTCTGGGTCTACTGAACCTGATATCCAGGTATATCGCTCTAACCAGGTACCGAACATAATAATAATCGCGACCGTTACGATGACCTTAGGATTGTGTCTGTTCGGCGTCCAAGTAGCGAAGGTCACCAACGGTATAATAAATTTACAAGCCAAAAACGTCCACCATAACGGTGCCAGGTCATTTTGCATCATGGCATGGAAACGATCCATTTCTTCAGGTAAACGTCCATACCACATAATCAAATATTGCGTAAAATAAAAGTAGGTCCAAAGGATGGTAAACGCCAACATCATTTGTGCAAGAAAATTAAACAAATACGGTTTAATTTCCACTGTCGATTTGCCGGAGCGTTTTATCAGAAATAACATAACCGCAAAAAAGGCCAGAAAGAAACCAAACATACTGATAAACTGATAAACACCGTAGCTTGCACTATGCCAACCGGGCACCTGCGTCATTTCGAAGTCCCATGCGACCATAGTACCGTATAGGACATAGACACCAGGTACAACCAAGGCGATATTACGGAAGGCACGGTGTACCTTGTATTCATCGGTGGTCGTTGTCATGTACTGATATTTAATAAACAGGCCAAAAAATCCCGCCACGATGATCAATCCAAGGATTTGCCGGATGACCAGAAAAGTGTAGTTATTCCAAGCATTCAAGAGATGATGGGCATCACCGCCGCCATGACCATGATCTCCACCACCATGGTTAGATGCCGATTGCAACCACTGAAACGTAGCTTCCCCATTGATCAATAAAATAATTAATAAGACCAAAGCCAATGGAAACAAGGCAGCGAGTGATACCGCAAAGTAGCGAACCTCAAAACGCCACTTACCATTCGCTAGATGCAGAATGGAGACAAACGTCGTACTCGCGAGAGCCAAATATAATACTATTTCAAAATTTGTGGTCAAGACCGACCAACTTCCAAAACCTTCCATTAACCTCTACCCCTTGTGGTGGTGGATTAAACTAAATGCTATTCTTTTCGATATAACTATTCAACGATTCCAATGCAGCAAATATCTGTTAGATATTGGACGTTGTGTGCTCCAAGTGTTTAGTAATACTTCACATCTTTTTCATTTATTAAGGCATTCTTGACATAGTTAACGACATGCCAGCGTTCCTCTACAGACAAATCATTTGATCCGCCTAGTTCATTTGGGACACCATAGGCCGGCATAACAAAACTACCTAAGGTTATGGTGCCAAATATCCAGCCTTCCGTGAGATTTTTTTGCACGTAATCATCGGTTAAATCGATTGCACCAATTTTAGGACTCACCGGTGAATCTGCTTTGCCAGATAGGCCATGACAGGCAGAACAATAAATACGAAACAAGGTCCTGCCTTTTTTTATCGATGCGGCATTCGCTTCAAAAGGATTGCTCATCGGCTTAGCTTCTTCTCGCGTCTTTATCGTGGTCGGAATCCCCATCGTCGGGATAGATCGAATTGGAAACGGAGTCATGATACCTTCCTGTGGTTTTACACTTGGTTGGTTCATCATATCTTGCGACCAAGGCCAGGCAAAGACTTGGCTAGGTAAAACGATAAGCGATAAAAGAAGAGATAAATGTAGTATACGTATTTTTTTCATCAAGCTATCGCCTCTTCGCGAATTTCCAAGACTTTATGTCGGTTAAACAGATCTCTAACAGACGCCACCTTGTCTTTATCAAGTTCCAGCAAGATACCTACCTGATCCAGACTAACCTTTTCACTATATAAGCTATGCGGCTTTCTGACTAAACCGGACAAGACAATGAAGGAAATGACCGTAAACCAGACCGCAAAAAATATCAGCATTTCATACATTAATACAAAGTTTGACGGTAAGGGTATGACGGGCTTACCTCCTTGCGGCTGAACCAAAAAAGTTGCCTGCGCACCGGAAAGAAATAAAAATCCAAAGCTGACACCAAATGTAGCGCCGAGCAGGGTGAACTTAGATATATGCACCGGTCGTTCACCCAATACCTCTTCGATCTCAGGATGTTCAATTGGTGACTTGAGCGTGACATCATCGATAGAGACACCATCAATTTTTTTGTCGCGAATTTCCGCGATGGCGGAAAAAGCCTCATCGAAATCACTGAAAAACCCCATTACACACTGCTTACTCATGACTATGCTCCCTCCGTTTCGGGATTCAAATTAGCAGGACCATCGTCGGTTCTACGGTGTTTATTGTCTTTTGAGGTATCATCGGCCAAATGACGGCGTCGGTGAAAGACCATTTCCTTGACTTCATACATGGATACCGACGGAAATACCTTAACGAATACCAAGAAAAGCAGGCCGAACCAGCCGAAGCTACCGAAGATAATACCCCACTCCACCACACTACCGTACATAATATCCCACTGATGTGGTTGATGTGACATCGATAGTGTTGGCGCCACAATCATCCAACGCTCGAAAAACATACCTAAATTTAAGAATAGCGATACCACAAACATGGTCGGCATGTGTCGTCGCATCTTCTCAACGGCCAGTGTAAAAGGAAGAACCGACCCGAGGAATATCATGGACCAGAATATCCATGCATAGGGTCCAGTGGCCTTGGCTATTAATAGTTCTTTATTATATATGTCATGCCCATACCAAACGGATGCGAATTCAATCAAGTTTAAGTAGGTCCATACCATCGCAATAGCGAAGGTTAATTTGGCCGTTTTTTCCATAATCGCTTTGGTCATATATTCTTCAAAGCGGAAAAAATAGCGCAGAAGAATAAATAAAGTGATAATGGCTGCACAACCGGAATACAACGCACCCGCCACAAAATAAGGTGGGAAGGTCGTAATATGCCAACCTGGCATTATCGACATCGCGAAATCAGACGATACGATCGAGTGAACCGAAACAGCCAATGGTATAAGGAAACAGGCCATCAATAAATAGGTCTTTCTAAAATGCCGCCATTGTCTATCGTTACCCGTCCATCCCAAGCAAAGTGCACTGTATAGACGTTTTTTAAAGCCTTGTGCGTTGTCTCTACAAATGGCCAAATCAGGAATCATTCCGATAAAGAGGAAGAGCATCGACGCCGATAGGTAGGTACTGATCGCAAATGCATCCCACACCAGTGGTGATCTAAAGTTTGGCCAGTGCCCACGATCACTGACGTATGGTAGAACCCAATACATATTCCATAATCGGCCAATATGGATAATGGGGAAAAAACCGGCAGTCAGTAGTGAAAATGTCGTCATCGCCTCTGCAAATCGATATATCGGTTTGCGCCAATCGGCTTGTATGATATGTAGAATGGCTGATAGTAAGGTGCCGGAGTGACTCATTCCGATCCAAAATACAAAACCGGCGATATATAAGTCCCACATATGGGGATTATTTAAATTAGCCTCCCCCATACCTGTTCGATATTGGTGCACTTCTGCGGTAACACCAACCACTAACATCGCAATACAGACAAAAATCGCCACCCAATATCCCTTGCGAGGATTTTCCATGCTCTTAAGCACGTCGGCATTAATCTGAGCCCACTTTATTTGTTCATCAATATCTCTTTCTTTTGCTATGCTCATAACGACCGGTCACCATTTCCCGTAACGTTTAACTGTAAAATTTAGGTATAAACTTATTGTTTAAACTCTAGTGAGTAACTTTGTAGTACTAAATCAAAACCTTCGAAGTAAACTATACGTCCTCTCGAACCCTTTCTAAGTACATGATAGAAGGATCTACATTGAGTTCTTCGAAAATTCGATAGCCCCGTTTTTCCGGGTTCTTCTTATTCTGCTTTGTTACCACACGAGTCACCTCGTGTTTTTCCCACAATTTCGCCACTCGGCTGTTTTTATCTTGCCAGTCGCCAAACGTTATTGCCGAGGTCGGGCACGCTTGTGCACACGCGGTGATGATATCACCATCATTGACACTGCGGTCCGCCATTTTCGCTTTGTCTTTTCCGACTCGGATTCTTTGTACGCAAAAGGTACATTTTTCCATGACACCCTTATCTCTCACGGTTAAATCGGGATTCAACTGCAGATTCAATGGTTCGGGCCAGGAGTCTTCGTAATAAGAATAGAAATTAAAATACCTGACGCGGAATGGACAGTTATTAGAACAATACCGTGAGCCAATACAGCGATTGTATACTTGCGCATTTAAACCGTCGGGAGTGTGATACGTCGCGGCCACGGGACATACAGGTTCGCATGTGGCTGCATCACACTGTTGGCACAACATGGGTAAAAAGCTTGCACCCTGTTCAGGATATTCCTTTTCAGCTTGATCCCAATAGCGTTCAATACGCATCCAATGCATCGCCTGACCTTTCTCAAAGCGTTTTTTACCCACAACGGCCAGATTATTTTCTGCATAACATGCGGTTGAGCAAGCATTGCAACCAATACATAAATTAAGATCGATTGTCATGCCCCATCGATGTTCGTATTTGTGGTGACCACCTTCTTCATGTCCTTTACGATAGTCGGACCAATGATTCAAAATATTATCAAATGACATGCCTATGCTCCTTCCGTGCTATTCAGCTGCTTCGCGGAAATGGTTTGTACAAATTTACGGCCCATTTGGGTATCACTGGCGCCTAGTTTTACGACTACCTCGTTGACCTTGGTATTGGTGACATTGACACGTGTCGCAAACATCGCGAGCTCCCCGGTTTTCTCGTCTGTGGTTGCGGCCAACAGCTTCATTGGGTTGACGCCGATCCCGGTTGCAAACTGTCCATAATTTTCATGTCCTTGTCCAATGGGTATGCCAATAACATCCTTATGAATACTTTTTATAATAACCGCCTGCAAAGTAATACTGCCATTTGCAGAACTCACATTTATTTCGTCACCCATATTGATACCTAACTTCTGCGCAGTATCGGGGTGAATTTCAGCCCACGAGTTCCATACAATTTTGCTAATCTGGTCTGGGGCCTCTTGTAACCAAGGAATATTGGCGTGACGACCATCCCACATACCGAGTCGTGTATTCGGGGCAAGGTGCAATGGATATTGTGCATTCGCACTATCCATCGCCGGTGCCGTAAATTCGATCACCTTGTTTGTCAATACTTGCGCCTGCGGATTGATGTTCAGGATGCCTTTTTGTAAGACGCCTTGCCAAGCCAGTTCGTCGGTTAAATTAGCCGGCTTAAAATCCGTTGGCATCGACGTGTACGCATGATGCAGGTAGGCGTAATAATCAGGATATTGCTTATATTCATCTAGCTGGGACAGCTTCAATAAGCTCAGTACTATATCTCCGATACCCTTGGTATCAGGATACATTTGATTCATCAGTGGCTGCTGCATGCTAATGGTTACTTGCTCTGCCTGCTGCACAGGAACGTGCGTGCCCCAATCTTCAAGGTAGGATGAAACCGGTAAAACGATATCCGCCAAGGCGGTTGTTTCATCGGGGAATTGCGCAATGGAAACCTTCAAGGCGATCTTAGCCAAGGCCTCTTTTATTTTGATAGAATCTGGCGCCGAATAGACTGGATTACTACCATAGATAAAAGCAACATCGATATCGCCAGCGCTTGCATCCTTAGCAAATGCTACTAAGGCTGCAGTGCTACCTTGTATGGGTTGTAGCTGTTCAAACGGAAACGTACCGGAAGACTCTAGTGTTTGCCCTACGTTACCCAGGATTTGATTCAACAACATAATCGCCGCGACTGATTGATAGGCGTCTTTTTGTCCTTCAACAGGCGCCCCGGCTAATACTAGGCTCGGACTGCGTTCGGCTAGTAATGCTGCAATCTTTTTCAGCTTGTCGGCACTAACACCGGTTTGTTTTGCTACCTGACTTGCATTGTGACGCGTGATTAAAGCCTTGACACTCTCGGGTAAATCTACCGCAGTCTTACCATGTGAGTTTATTAAAATATTCGCTAGACCTAGGGCAATAATAGCCTCTGCTCCAGGCTCAGAGGGAATCCATAAATCTGCATTACCCCCCGTCAGAGACATCTTTGGCTCAATTTGAATCAATAGTCCGCGTTTCTTCTGGGTACGAAATTTTGCGTATTGTCTTGCAAAATGTACCGGAGATGCACCCCAAGTTCCCAGGAAGTCTGCACCAAATGATAATATGACTTGAGCTTTATCTAACCGTAGCCTTGGTGTCGCGTCACCAAGTGCATCTTTACTCACTGCGCGCCAGACGGCATTATTGACAACTTCCACGGCATAATGCTTATCACTACTGCGAGCCTGTAAGTGATTGCCGATTAATGCGGCTTGATGCCCACTCACGGTTGGCGTCAGCCACGCCATTTTATTGGCAGCGATGGCTGAGGTTTTTTCGTTGATCTTGGCTAAGGCTTTATCCCAGGTCGTTTTTACCAATTGCCCGTTTTCACGCATCATTGGGCTAGTAATTCGATCAGGATTATAGTGCCCTTGTAAACCCGCTTGCCCCATCATACAGAGTTTGCCGTCGTTTATGGGTGAATCTGGGTTGCCTTCCATTTTCAGTACACGCCCTTCTCTTACTCGACCGTGTGTACCACAACCCGCAGCACATTGTAGACAAGTGGAAGCATACATAACACCCACACCTGGGATCACATACTCTTCAGGCGCTAGGTAAGCGACAACATCTTCCACACCTTCTTCTAGAGTAACAGTACTGGGTAAATCACAACCCGCTAAAGCGGTTCCAGCACCACCCCATCCCATCATTTTTAAAAAATTTCTACGGTCTATTGTTCCGCTCATAAGCTACACCCGTTATCCAGTTTTATCAGGCTCAAAAAATTGTGTCTTACTCTGTATTCATTTCCAACTTGCACAGTTCTGTTCGCCAGAATGATTGTGTCATCGATTTTCATAATATGAAGCTACAGAAAAAACATTTATTTGTGACACTTCCAACAATCACCAGGGCCACCGTTGGCCTCATGACAATTTTTGCAAAAACCCATCGTCAGTGGCTTCACTTTTCTAGCCACGGTCATATTCTCCAACTCCCCATGACAAAACGCGCAGACCTCTTTGACGTTTTGCACCGGGAAACCTTCTCGGTCAAATACAAATTTCTTGAGATGTCTCTCGTGTGTAAAGTGAACAAAGTCAGGGACGTCATGTAATTTTTTCCAGACTGGGGGGGTCTTACTTTCCCAATATTTTGTCAACTTAATGATACGCGGCTTATCGGTAGCAATAATCTTGTGACACCCCATACACTTACTGGTAGGAGGAATGCCAGCGACTTTAGAGCGACGCGCATAGGTATGACAATACATGCAATTTATTTTATTGACCTTGACGTGTGTATTATGAGGAAACTCGATTGGCTGTTCGATATGTTTGCCATCGTAGGTTCCTACCGGCGGAAAGACTTCCCCGGCGACTAGTGTTAGTGGTAACCACATAAGCGAAATTAGTAACGCAAATCTAAATGACATCTTGTTAACCTTCTCTTGTGTGAAAATTATGTTTCAAGATTTTAAATTCGATAGTTTACATTCGATAGTTTAAAATCGATAGTGTTCAAACAACGTCAATGCAATTGTACTCACGATTGCGCCCGTTATAGGGGCGGGCACTAAAACAAGTTGCCCTTGTACGTCACTCTCTCTAAAAATACAAAACTTTACTCAGCGCTGCCAACATCCAGCGGATATTACAGATGAAATATTTTTTAAATATTGTCGCCTAGCAACATAAATTGTAAAACAAACGTCGCCGCCTAGTCGTGTTATGCCCTCCGACTAAGTGTTAGACGCTGACTAATTCTGATTTGGATCTGAAAAAGGACACTTGAAATTGTGCTGACTAACTTCTCCCTCACCTTTGTCCGCAGTATGACCGCGGTGTTTCCTCCCCACACCCTATATTAGAATCTTCTTATATAATTCAGGACGTTATTAATTATCCTGTAAAATTCAAGTTCGGAATGCTAGTCCAATCCAGACTGTTATGTCAACGCAATATTGAAATTTTTCTGCGTCGAATTAAAGTAATTACTCTGGTATATAAATCTACTTATCGGTTTATGTATTGATTGAATTAATTTCGCTAAGCTTGAACAATATGCCCATAAGCAAATTGTTGAGCAAGCTTGGTTAAAATCAATTCAAAATCAACTATCGTTAGTTGCAATAAATCGGGATTGTGAATTTTTCAGAGTAGAACTCTCGACGCCATGCAGTTAAAACTCATAGGTTATTAAAATAATTAATTACGCTGGGTCTTGTATGCACAAGGAACCATTGCTGGAACATCTAGGTGACCCCTTCACCAAAATGTCCGTTCCAAGCTTTATAAATTAGCCTGAAGGGTATTATAAATTGACTTAATGAATCAACTATTTTTTGAATTCTCTTTTTTGGGCCCATCTTTTGATAAAAAATCGACCGTTTTTACGTCTAGCGCCCTATAAACTGTACGTTTTTTCGCAGCCGCTGCTATTTAACGCAATTTAAGTAAGGATAAAATATGGCACCGTCTTTATAAACATCTGTATGTTTTTTCCACAATTTGTCGCAAAAAAATCAGGCACTATAGAAATTATTGCTGTCTGAGGTCATATTTTTTGATTCGTTGGGGGGATAGTCTCTGTCGACTCGTTGCCAGCAGGCAAACTCCTTAAGACATCTAATTGTCGCCGCAATCGGCGCAATTCGTATATCGAAGTATCGAGTTTTTGTAAGTGTATAAACAGCCTTTCCGACCGCGCAAGTTGCTTTTCATACAACGCATTTTCTAATAACGAGGTTGATGTCTCAACATCATCATTAATTTTCTCGGCAAGTTTCTTGCTGTACACCTTGAGCTGCAGTTCATTATGCAAAACGCCATAATACGTCACTAACAATTCGAGCTGGGGTATCTCGATCTCAACATCCTCGACTTTGGCTATTAAGAATTCGCCTGCTTTTTTAATATCCGTCCTAGCAATACCTAGCACTATCCATTTTAAGGCTTCATCATTCAGTGGGGGCAGGAGCGACAAATCAAGCCATTTCTGTTGTTTATAGAGTAAGCGAGCCTTGATCGCATTTTTCCATGGCTCAGATTGCGCCTTATCAATTTGCGCATAGGCCGCTGTATAATCTCCTTGGTCAGCTAAGGCCATCGCTTGTAAAAAATGGGTAGTATCGGGCCATTGCTCATATTGCTGATAATACTTATTGGCCTGCTGGTACTGAGACGCCCGCCATAAGGCCTTATATTGAATCCCTCGTGCCAAAGGTTGATTTATTTCATTCAGCTGAACGGCTATTTTTTTCGCTAAATCATCTTTTCGCCAACTAAAAAAATATTCTGACAACTCCATCAATTTTTGTTCTTTGTCACCATCGATGTATGAGGACATCGCCAAGGTGTAATGCTTAAAGAGAAACGTATAAGGATTTTCATCCCCTTCGGCATCACCATATAATTTCGACAAGCGCACTTCTGACAAAATATTAGTATCGCTATTTGCGACGATATCGCCCGCAGCCGCCACGGCCTGGTCGCGCGATAATGCAAAATACCAAAACAAGTCTTTTGGCTCAAAAATTTCAGCATAATTAAAGCTCAACTTGATCATCGGTTCGGCCATTCGTTTCCGCATGCGATCATAGTCAAATATAATTTTTTGGCGCGAACCAAACATCAAAAAATCGCCACTCTTAACATTAGCCATGGTCAGACCGTGTGGAAACACACCATAGAAGGCCTGTAGTATTGAGCGCATCGTGGTCGCATCCATATTAAACAAATTCAACCATTGCCCGTATATACCATTGTCATTCAAGCGAGAATCTACGATCGCAAAAAACTCCTTGGTGAAGAGATTAGAGGCCCTCGCCAACCAGGGGTGGGAGGGTTGTGCCGCAATAATATCGTAACGGGTGTTGTCTAGTAATAAGGTATTTCGGGCATCGTTAAAACTCAGACTCACACGAGGATCTTGCAAGGCGGGAATCTCGCCATTCAGAATGGCCCTACCCGCCTCGACGACCGCCGGCTCTAACTCTACTACCTTAATAGATTCTAAGCCCTGAGTGAACGTCAAGGCGCGTGTCGTAATGCCACCGCCAAACCCGACTACAAAGGCGTTTTTCGGATCTTCGTGCAATAAATACGGCATCAAACCCAATAAGGATTCAACAATTAAGACGTTGGCATCATTATAGAGATCGATGAATGATTCGTTCAAGCCATTGTTTTGCAACTTCACATGCTTATCGTCGTAGGTGACCATACTAATGACACCGGCCTTACCTTCCTTCAAAAATAGATACTTAGGCTCCTTGCCTGCGTAGGCATCATCATCATATTGCACCGACGAAATTAAATCTTCGTAATTAATATGCGGTACCACCCAATTTAAGCCGAGTACTAATAATGCAGTCACTAATACCATCGCTCTAGATAGTGTCGTCTTTAAGGTCGGTACAAATAGTAGCGGAAAGACCAGGATCAGTAGTGCCATCAGCGTAAGCAAGCTATCGGTGCCATATTTGGGGATCATGTAAAACCCAGCAAAGAGAGAACCGAAGATACTCGCCGTCGTATTGACCGCATAAGCCTTTCCTATGCGTGCGCGCACCCCACGTAGATTGCCGCAATACAATTTCAAATTTAGAGGAAATAACGCCCCCAAAATAAACGTGGGTGGAAACAGCAATAAAAAGACAACGAAATATTTAACAAAATGACGCAAGCCCGGTGCGACCGGAAAATGATTAATGGCAGCATAAATTGGTGGGATAGCGGTTAAACCGGCCCGCGTAAACAACAACATAAGCCCTAAGGTGACCAAGCCTAGCGCCATCCAAAGCTCAGGGCGTTGCATGCGCTCTAAGTAAGATTTTATCGCCCACGAGCCCGCCGCGATACCGACCAAGAAGATCGTTAAAATCGCCGCAAAACCATAAATAGTGGTGCCTGTAAAAATGGACAAATACTTTGTCCAACCCACCTCGACTGCGATAGACGCAAAACCGGTACCGAACAAGACTAGCAGGGCTCGCTTTCGTAATGGAGCCTCTTCTATCGACGCCGGTTTTGACTTTTCGAGCAACGTCAGGTCTTCCGAGCTGGACTCGAGCGGGGCCAAGTGTATTCTCTTGTTCAAATAGAGTCCGAGCAATACGACAGTGAGATTTATACTAACCGCAATATATATTGCACCGTCGAGCCCCCAATTGGGAATAAAAAAGAAACCCGCCAATGATGCGCCCAACACGGCACCCACGGTATTCAAACTGTACAGCTGCCCGACCCTAAGACCCACTTCGTGTTTTTGGCGGATAAGAATCGACGCCATCACCGGGAAGGTGGCGCCCATGCAAATGGTCGGTATAATCAATAAAGATGTCGCCAGCGCGAACTTAAACCCTAGGCTGGCACCATATTCCGGAAATTGTGCAAAGACATAGTCGATATTCAATAGCGCCGGTAACAACAATAATCCAGACACACCGATGACAGCCTCTAAGACGATATAGACGGTCAGATTATGGATACGATTGCGGGTAATCTTCTCCGCGAGGTAGCTACCTAAGGCCAAACCCAGAAAAAATGCTGCCAATACCGTGCTGATAGAGGC
>JBGMRO010000050.1:0-12478 GCA_048061555.1 Thiohalomonadales bacterium
CGCTATTGGCTATATTGGGCGCATGTAGTAGTGGCAGTGGCGGAGGCGGAGGCGGTGGAGGCGGTCAACCTGACCCAACCACGTCGCTATCGGGTGGAGGAGTCAAAGGGCCACTAGCCAATGCAGCATTTTCCTTCTACGAATTTGATCCCGTATTCATTAATTTTCAAGCGAGTACCGCGGCGATATCGGGTACTACCGATGCACAGGCAAGATTTACTGAGACAATTCTCACGGCGGATATAAAACCACCGTACATCGTTGTTTTTCAAGCCGATGCGAACACCATCGATCTGATGACGAACGCTGCGCCCATTATTTCCAGCATGAAGACCGTGGTCACGCAAGAGATGTTGGATAGCGGTAAGGGTCTATACGCGACACCATTGACCAGTATGGCCGTCGATATTGCTATCAAAAACACACTCTCTAATCGCGAGCCCTACATCAGCAGTGATGCTTATCGAAATGCACTCACCGTTAAAGACAAATTTTTGGCAGCCTTGCCGATTGCTGCGCAACAAGTCAAATCGACATTGGGTTTTGGTCTGAATGCAGACATCGATATCTATACGGTATCACCCTTGGTGGATACGGATACCAACACTACTGAAAAACTAGCCGAAACTGCGCAGTATCGTGGTGCGGTCGAGGCCTTTGGTGCGGTTGTGAATGAGTTGAAAAAGAATGTCAATGACTCTATCGGCGGTGTGAGTACAGATACCATGGTCAACGCCTTGATTGAAGATTTGGCCGATGGAAAAATTGACGGTATAAATTCTGATGGGAATTCTATTAATATATTACCAGTTGAAATTCGTACCACAATGGTGAACATCGATCCCGAGCAGCTGAAAATACCCGGAACCGAAATACGGGTTTCAGATGTGGAAATGCAGTTAGCGTCAGAAACAACGGCTACCGGATTCACCCAAGTCGATACGATTGCCTTGACCACCACTATCGATATCGTCACTGCCCCTGCCGTCGCGAACCCTGACCGGGACGCCGATGGTACGCTAAACAGTGAAGATGCTTTCCCGGACAATGCCAATGAGCAATTAGATACCGATAAAGACGGACTCGGAAATAACGCCGATAGCGACGACGACGGCGACGGTACGGCAGATAGCAGCGATGTCTTTCCCTTGAATTCAAAAGAATGGGCCGACACCGATAATGACTGCGGAAGTATAACCAAACAGACGATCACCTCTGGCGCGGGTTGCGGTGATAATAGCGACAGCGATATCGATGGTGACAATGTTGCAAACGCCGCCGACGATTTTCCCTTTGATAGCACAAAAAATAGTAAAACTGACCTAGATGCCGATGGTTGGCGGTCTGTCGATGATCCTAATGATAACGACAACACTGTACCTGCCGTCGCATTTGCTGATTTCGATGGCGATGGCCTGGCGGACGAAGGTGGCAATAATCCAGACAGCGATGACGACAACGATGGTGTACCCGATACTACGGATGCCTTTCCACTCGATGCAAGTGAACACAGCGACTTAGACGGTAATGGTGTAGGTGACAATACCGATACCGACATAGATGGTGATGGTGTCTTAAATACCGCGGATGCCTTTCCTTACATTTCGACAGAGTCAATCGATACGGATAAGGATGGTGTCGGTAACAACACCGATACGGACGACGACAATGACGGTGTGCTGGATAGCAATGAAGCATCCCCAGCTTGCGCCTTGTTACGCGATTGTGATTTGGACGGTAGAATGGATGCCAACGACGCATTTCCATCAGATAGTACCGAATGGAGAGACACGGATAACGATGGTATCGGTGACAATCTCGATACCGATGACGATGGCGATGGTTTCGCGGATGACGTGGATGCCTTTCCGCTAGATCCGACACGTAACGTGATTGTGGTGGATACCGATGGTGATGGATTTGATGATGACGCCGATAATTGTCCTGCCATTGTAAATCCGCTTCAGCTTGACAAAGACTCCGACGGTGAAGGTGATGCTTGCGACAATGATATCGATGGAGACAGCATTCTAAACACAGTCGACAACTGCGCACTCATCATCAACAACGGTCAAGCAGACCTAGATGGCAACGGTGTCGGTGATGCCTGCGATAATGATATCGATGGTGACAGCGTACTTAATTCGGTGGACAACTGTCCTACTATCAGTAATACCGATCAAGCGGATACCGATGGAAATGGTACAGGCGATGTTTGTGGCGCGAGGGCGTTAGAGATTGCTGTCAAGGCAGGTGTCAATTGGTTTGAAGAAGAAACCATGTTCGACCAGAGTACCCAAGCCGATGTCACGAGTTTCTTGCATGGTCGTTTTGCGGTTGATGCCAATGGTGTTGGTAGTGAAACCGAATATGAATATAACCTGAGCACGGGTTCCTTTGAAGTCATTACCGCTACCGGTGGCAGCGAGATCATTTTATCTTCGACAGGCTGGTTGGCCGAATCGTCATTGACAGAGAGCGTGGTTTTTAACGCCGACGGTTCTGCCACAACCTCAGATGAGGATACGGGCGGAAATGTTGTTTCTCAATCTACACTAAGCCTAACAAATTCTCGTGATATATCGGGTATTAGTATTGCTGCATTTTTGGCGAACGACGGCAGCGATAAATATGCCGCTGCGATAAACCCAACGACTAATATATTTGGTTCGGGAAGTGAGGCTTACAGTGTCACCGAGACTACGCTGATGGACGAGTATGCGATCTGGTGTGGTAATCAGACGGACAGCACCACGGGAGATGGTTGTGGTTCGGTTCAGTACTTTGATTCCGCACAATCTACGCAGGTTTATGCACAAACTCTGGCGGAAATTCTGGAATCGACTCCCCAGGATGGGGTAGGTAAAAATATCGGTTTTGCTGAAACAGCCACGAGCTGGATTAGTGTGGAGTTAGTGGGGGCCGATGCCAATGTTGGTACCACTGGAACCGCCAACTATTATTCCAATCCGAAGTCAGGTGGAATTCCTGAGATGTTGACACCCACAGGTCAATGGACTGTAGTTACCGTACTAGGTCAAAACCTATTGATGTTTAGCGTCCCGACCGCGATTAATGATATCTTAATGTATAACGATAGCCCCGATCGTTTTCTAGTGGTATACGATAGCGGTACCGGTACCGCTTGGTTGCGTATGGGTAACAAATCCGCAATCGGCAGTGTTGACGGTCCGTTTGACTTGCTCAATGATGCGGCCAAGACACAGTTGTTGGCGAGTTTTGACCTTAGTACAGTGTCGGGTTTTGATGTCAATGACTGGGATGGTGATGGTGTCGTCAATAGTCTCGATGCTTACGCAATTGATGCGGCACGAGACACCGATACGGACAACGATACACTTGCAGATAATGTCTATGTATTAGGTGCAACCGGCGTTCGTAACGGTGCTATCGACATAAATGCGGGTGATACGGATGATGATGGCGATGGCTTCATCGATACGCTGGACAACTGTCGATTGATCGCAGATGCGGCCAATGACCCGGCTCGCTGCGATAATTCTTCAATACTCGGTGTGCACAAGATCACCGTGACTATTGCTACTCTCGACGATACCAGTACGGGTACATTAGATAGTGCATGCTTTGATGGAAGCGAACAACCGACTGATACCTTTGATGAGTTCCTAAGCTTCGCCGATGCAGGCAATGGCGAGGTGATCGTGGATCGCGACCTGCGTATTGACTACAACAGTCTCACGGGTGCATTCACCGGTACGTCGACTACCATACAGGACGAGTTTTTTGGCGCCCTCAATGGTGGTGCAGGGGGTAATTTGATGGTTACCCGGACCAGTACAGTAAATGGTAACATTAGTGCTGCCGGTGTATGGTCTAACACGGCATATTCCGAGACACGTTCTGCTTCCGATAGTGCAAGTGGTGCCAGCTTGGCTTGCTCTCGTACAGAGACGATCGCCGGAGACTTGGTTTATACCCATACCGGCACAGAGGACTACTCGGGTGTCTATGCGGCCGAGTTTGAATTCTACGACAACGGTATGCCACAACGTGAAGCGGACCTAGTACAAATTGACGTGGATACCGCCAATGGTACGATTAAGGTTCATTTCCTAGATGACAATGATCCCAGCGAGGTAGTGTTGAGTGAGACAGAGATGTCTACGTTTGATCCGGTCACAGGGCAATTTGATATCGACTATACCGCTGTCTATCGTCGTGATCAGATGGATGCCTCGGCTAATGTAGTTTCGTCTTCGATTATTTGTGAAGACGACTCGAACCGCGGCACCTTCGTGGCCGATCCCTCAGGCGGTATCGCCTCGGGCGCGGTGATGTTGGTGGTGGATACGAAAGAGCATTCGCGTGAGTTTAATAATACCAGCGATTCCACCGTGTGTACGTCTGGCCAAACACCTAACAGTGAGTGGTTTAGTGGTGGTGAAGGTTATGCCAAACTAGTCGCGCCGACCGGCTTTAGCCGTACCGTATTGCTGAAATCAGCCGGCGTACTACAAGGCCAAGTAAGGATGGGCTTGCTAAATCCGCCGATTAAACTCATGACGGGTGCATCTAATCTGTGGCTGCAGGTGCTCGATGGTAGCAGCGAACTTTGCTCCGTACCCTTTAACCCTGATACCAGTAATACAGGAAAATTAGTGATAAATGAGCGATACCCTGAACCAGATTCCTCGACATTTTCGTTTCAGAGTGGGCCCTATGGTTTAATCAATTGTGATACTACGGACCAGACGGGTAACGTCGAGGTAGTTCACGGTATCGCGTACACCGTGCGTATCCTGGATACGGGCGCCAATGGGCTTAAGGACACGACGGCAGACGTTCTTGTCGGTGACGATGTCGAAGTCTATACCGCATCGGTCGCTGCCGAGGTGGTACAAAGCCCCGATCGGTTTACCAAGATACCCAGCCGTAAAGGCATCATGATAAATGGCGCAAAGGCCTCAAAAACGCAAACCGGCGGAACGATACCGTTGTATGGTTTGTTCAATCCCGGTGTCGATAATTCGATTAGCTGGGGCAATATCGCCGATGGTCAATCTAGCTACCAGGTTCGTGTGGAAGAGATCAATGGTTTTCTACGCAAACGTTTTAATACCGATGGTGCTACGGTTTCTACCACAATAACCGCGGGTACCTTGGATAGCTGGGGTAAACAGACTATCCGTATTACCGCAGTCAAAAAGGACGGCGCATCCTCCACGGCATTGGCACACAGTGCCAAGCTGGAGATTCAGGCGGGCCTGCGTGGTTTGATCAATGTGGAAACCGATCACGCCAATGCTACCGCAGGGGTATTCCAAATATATGTCGATGCCAGTGCAGATGGCCAGGTACGCAGTTGTATCGTCATGAATAGGGCCTTTACTTGTAACCCTGGGCAGTCAAATCTGGACTTGAGTACAAATACACTCACCTTGGGTATGACGGATGACAATGCGGGTATTGTAACGGGTACAATAAACTTACCGTTTACATTGGCCATGCAGTTTTCCGATAGTGTTTCGGGTGGCGTGACCGCTTATCCCGGCCCAAGCACAGGCGGTATACGGGTTGTGAGTCCTGAGCTTATTGTGCGTGCTCGTCAAACGAATAGTGGTAGCAGCACGCACGTGGTCCTACTCAATCCCGTTCCGACCTATAATACGGGTGCTTTTACCACGGGGTCTAGTTTGGTCTTGGATGGTGGTACAGCGACCAGTTGGGGCTTTTGGGACAATGCGGCAGCAAATTCCTTTGCGGCTCAGCTAGACTCGTTTGTGCGTCTGCCTATCGATGGAGCCGCACAAAAAACTGCAGGTTTCATGGTGTATAATTCGCTAAAGGATGGCACGTTACCTATGTTCGCTACCACGGACGATTATCTCGCCACACTGTCAGGTTCGATGGACGGCTCGGTGAATGCAGTATTCAAGGTAAATTTTGTTCCGCCAACAGCAGTGTCAGAGCCGGTGGTACAAAAAGCCGACATCATGGTGAATGGTTCGGCGGTGGCTACCACTACTGCTAGCTTACCATTGACCGTGGTAGCAACATCGGGTGTCGATGTAACCTGGTCAACACCGATAAGTTTTCCGAGCACCACGGTTTGGGGTATAAATTTCAAACTTCTGGACGGCGCTGGAACTCCGATGCCACACGCCAAGGTACGTTCAGCCAAGGTTAGTGATGGTACTGGTAATGGTGCTACCCTTACGCTGAATACTACAACAAATGACTGGGTCTTGACCACACCCATAATGTTACCCCCAGGCCGATACCAGATGAATATTCGTGCAGAGAATGCATCTCGAACTGAGGACGCGATATCGCAGAAAGTATTTATACTGGTGCAGTAATACCCATAACATGAGTTAAGTTATCACAACCACTTATATCCCCGGTCCATGCCGGGGATTTTTTTCTGGTTTTTCTGGTTCCCACGGTCCCCCGTGGGAATCCATACAGTGCTGACCAGCAAGATCAACACCTATATTTTCTTCGAGTGGGGGTTGGTGTTACAACAAGACTAATCTACTCTAATTCCTGGTTCCCACGGTCCCCGTGGAAATCCATATCACTATTCAATTTACGGCTTAGGTACCAATAATATAACCGGAATAATACGCTCCAGCGTCGAAGCACCACCATGCTGATAACATTTACCGTCGGCGGATATTCTAAAACCATGGTCACCGCAGACTATCAATGCCTGCTCGGTGTCTAGTTTCCCAACGATATTTTTAATCGCAATGGATAGTTCAGCAGTCACGATTTTCTGTAGGTCTTCAAATCCCAAAAAACGTTGATGAATTTGCTCGTCGATGGTATTGATTTTAATAAATTTCTGTTCGCTCGTGGTATTTAATAGGCTGCGATAGAATTCATTCGTAGTGGTTTTTTCTGTGGCCAAGACAAAATTGATAGTGGTTTGCGACCAGGCGGGCAAGCACTCAGCCAATATTTCCTGAATTAGATTGAGCAGCGGTAATCCAAAGGCATCTAAAACCAACCATTGCGGCGGTGGTTGTTCTGTCAGATAGTCTTGCAGTGTTGGTGTTGTCGTATCAATGGCTGCATTCGCCAGTTTGTCTAGTTGTGCTAACCAAGTCTTTTTATCGACCCGCATAAACAGCTTGTGCGCACGATAGTATTGCTCGGTACTCGTGGCGAGTGCTTTATAACTTTCCAGGCGAATATCCTGGCCCAGCTGAAGTAACATCGCGACCGTGGGGCTCGTCGAGTATTCCGTCGAAGTACACAATACTCCATCGTGCAGATAGCGTAATAACTGGGTTTTGCTTTTATCATCAAAACCCATATTATCCAAGTTTTGCCAGACTATGGGCTGTATCCATTCCGGTTTAATGATCGTCGCGATATAGGCTTGTTGTAACGCCGACAAATTGTTCGGCAGGGCGATACCCAAGGTCAATGCCTGTTGAACAATCCACTCTAGTAGAGGATTATTCTCTGGCGCACGGTCTTTTTCTATGCGTACGCTGGCGTATTGTTTATAACCCAACGCCCAAGCTTGTAGTGCATGGGCAAGCTTTTGTGGCTCCCATTGGGTATTACAAAATTTCTCCGCGAGCTGGTCTATCGACACCACATGCGAGATTTCGACACCACTAAAATAGCTATCAAATAATTCCAGTTCTTTGATGTCGGGTAGTTTTTCCTTGCCAGCGATATAATTCTGTGTGACCGGATTACATTCAACACCTTCCTGCGCCCATTGTTTTATACGTTGTTTGACCTTGTTCTGTTGGAAGAAATGTTGCAGTTGATCTTCTATGTGTTGTTTGCCCGTCGCAAGAATTTGCAGATCATCTTCAAGAGGGGCCCGTTGGCCATCAAAACCGCAATGGCAAAATGCCTGGTAGTGTAACTTGTCGATCGTGCGACAAATCCGAGCACTAATTTCCTTGCTGGCATTCTCATATTGAACAATAGTCTCTGCCAAGGCCAAATGGCGGCTTTTTGCTATCTCCGGAATCTGCCAGTGCAACAGGGTTTTATAGTCTAGATCCCGCCACCAGGCATCGTGTTTTTCGCTATACTTTTGACACCAGTCTTGGTAATCCTTGCTGGTATCCTGCAACCAACGATTAAATTGATCCGGCTCGGCCAAACTCGGCGGTTCATTGATCACGGGAAAGGCAATGCCGTTTTCTATTTGTTGGCGAAATTGAGATTGTATATGTCGATAGCGCCCAAGTTCACTGAGAAAATGATGTATTTGCTGCGGTAATTCTTTAAAGACCTGTAGATCGACAATGAACTGTTGCACCGAATCCACTTCATATAAAAACTGTTGCCAAGCGTGAAATACATCATCTCCCTGAAATAGGATATTCCATTGCTCTGACAGTTTGGAAATTTTCGCTCTTAATGCTTGTTCACTGTCAGGTAGGTTGGTATGCAGGCGTTGTAGTTCTTGTTGGTTTAGTCGAGCCTGATTTTTCAATTGATCCAGGGCAACACGTTGTGCGCCGACGGACCATTGCGGTGGAGTTTTTAGGTTAAAACAAGTCAGCAATGTTTGCAGTGCTTGTGTTTCCGTTTCACTCAAGGCATGGGCGGCAATGATACGATCATACTGGCGCGGGTCTGAGAGTGTTTCGAAATTATCGCGTAAAGAATGTTGATCTTTTACGATATCGATTTCGCCTTGGATGAGTAAAAAATACAGCAAACAGTGTACCTGGTCCTCGACCAGTCCATAGACCGGTTCTGCCAAGTGTTTATAGATGATGCCCGGTTGCGGTTCTTGCGCCAACATGGATAAGACGATACTCACCAGTTCGTGTCGATCCAGGCGCTTGGGCAACTGATATTCTGGACCCTGGCGTTTGAGTAGACCCATGGGCAGCAGGTAGCCCTCCTGAATTAGGCGTACGGCATCATGGCTTTCTAGATTGAGCACATTGTGGCTCAAGCCGTGGCGCAAATATTTCAGCCAGGTTTCTTTGGATATGGCGCCATGACTCGGCGCAAAGCGTTCAAAAGAGGCATAGCGTTTTCTCAATAATCGTTCGATACTCTGCTCGACGATCTCTATGAACGGCTGCGTGACATCCAGCATTAGGTTTTGATCGACCATGAGGCCGTTATAGATAATCTTTGATTGCTGGTAGGCCTGTTTGATTTCATTCACAAATAATGCGCTGCGCTCTTTTAATTTGCGATTCAATAAAGACCTCGCCTTGTTACTTAAGGGGCGGTCTTTGAGTTTTACCATGGCCGCCAGTTCTAGCCACTGTGTCGTCAGCTCGATCCTGGCCGGTTGTAGCAGGGCAACCTGGTTTGTGGGTTGAGAATTAGACCAGGGCAGGGCAATACGTAAATATAACAATTCTGGCTGTGCTGGATTGTTTGCAATAACAAGCTCTGCCTCACCGAGGCAAACCTTATAGGGGCGCTCATGAAAATGCCAGCGTAGGCTACGTGCCTGCCATTCATGCTGAGGTAATATAAACGGGTTGAAGGCGGAATCTTTTAGCGCCACACAAATAATATCAAATACCTGCTTTTCATCACTCTGCAGTTCATTTTTGGCCCGATTTAGATGTTGCTCTAATTCTGCCTGGCTGTCCTGATTCAAGTTAAGCAAATAGCCCGTACCGGCACGTTCTACAAATCGCCCTTGTTCCACGAGTTTATCTAAAATGCCTTGTACCAGTTGTCGATTTTTACTCATATCTAAACGGCTGGCGCGAAACATTAACCAATAAACGGCTTCTTCTGCTTGCATGCTTTGGCGTGTCGGTGAGATATAGACCAACATTAATAATTTAATTAATTGCCTAGCGAGTTGCTGTTGCCGGATTTGCGGAAAAAGTTGTTGCAGATGGCGGCGATAATAGGGCAAACATTGATTCGACAATGGCACGAATTCCGGTTGTATCTCAAACAAGTCTTCAAAATGGTCGACGATATAATCCGGTGTCAGCAGATCTCCCCACGGCCGTTCCAAAAAAGGAGGAATCTTACGTTCTGGATGGCCGCGTAATTGTGTAATGACAAATTCAACAATACCGCGCGCCTGAGAAAAACAGTCTCGTACCTCTTCGAGTAAATCTAAAGTGACGGGGTGTAACGGGTATAATTGACACAGGGTCTTTTGATCGATCATACCCTTGGGCATGCCTTGGCTTAAGTCCATCGCCCATGCGCTCACCGTTTCGTCATAACCGGGTTTTTTGATCAACAGGGTTTGTGATATTAGGTCTCTAACATGCACCGGTGTTAATAAAAAACGTAAGGGATAACGATCTTTTATTTTTCGATACAGGGTGTGGTCTAGGTCGCCGGTGTGTTCGATTTGTTCCTGCATGGCGGCCATGATCCAGAACTTATGCTGTTGTGCCCATTCGCCTAGAAATTGTAGAAATCGGATATCTTCATTAAATTGTGTCACGCTGGTCTTGGAGCGTAAAAACTCGGACAATTCATCCAGGATCAGGAACAGGCCGGGCGATTGTGTGGACTGTAACTGTGCAAAGGCCTCGCGTCGGTCCTGGGTTTGCTCAATGCCCAGTTGTTTCACTATAATGTCTTCCAGGCTGTGTTGCGCGCTGAAGTTCACCAGTGACAGATAATGGATCTTCGGCCTGGCACGGGTCAATTTGCCCATCTGAATTTGTTGGATTACATAGGCCAAGAAATGGGATTTGCCGGAGCCAAAATGACCGATCAGAAATATCCCCGTACCGGTCTCTTTTTGCAGACTAATATTTAACGCATGTATATGATTTTTAACGTCATTTGTGATGTGATAGCTGTCACTGATCCAGCCGGTCTGAGAGGCCCGTAAATCATCCAGATTGACCACCGTGGGATGCGGGGGGACGTCTAGGAAATCGGCTATTATTTTTGCATCTGACATTATTGGGTATTCACACGGTAGTCTTTGTGCTGAAGCGCTCTCTCTGAGCGCGACTGTTTTACCATACAATAAAGGGTGTGCTGTCTATTTTACCCTTATTTTCAATGCGATGAATGATAAAAATCACAACGCCCTGTTAAATGCGCTTAAACATAATATAAAACAGTGGATTCTGCAAAAAGACTGGTCTGCTACGCAGGATGGGCTCGCACAATTAAAACAGCTTGCTCCCTTGGCGGTGGAGACCCGGGGTCTGGAATTAGAGTATTTGCTCATGGTCGAGCGCCGAGCCGAGGCCAAAGATCTGGCAAAACAACTGTTGCATTTATTTCCAGGCTCTAGCCGTATTCAATACTTAGGCGGTCTGTTGGCCTACCGAGAAAAAGACTACAAAGCTGCGTTGTTGGCATTCGAAGAAAGTCACCGGCTATACCCGCACTGGCGCACCGAACGTTATATCGGCAAGACCTGTACACAGTCAGGAAACTTTGAATTGGCGGAAACTAGGCTAGTACATCTCAGCGAAAAATATCCCGTGTGTCTGCTGGACCTAGCCTGGTTATATGAACGCAAGCAGCAATTTAGCCGCGCACAAGAGAGCGTGCAGCAATATTTAAAGTGCCATCCTGACGATAATTATGCGTCGCAACAATTGCAGCGCCTGCAGGCACACGTGCTTACACCGGAACAAATAAAAGAAGAAGTAGAGACACTCACCGACTTTGGTGAGCCCATCCCCATCGGCCTGCTCGCTGAATACATACGCAGCCTACTGGGTGCAGGTAGTGGTAATATCCTGCGCGAATGGCTACAGCCGCGTATCGAAGAAATAGAGGCCAAGGACTGTGTACACCTCGCCTGGATATGTTATGAGTTTCATAGTTATGACCTGGCCTATAGCCTATTTTTAAAAGACTTCGCCCGGCAATATAACAACGTCAAATACCGTGCAGTGTTGGAGCTGAGTGCCGACCGAAGTGGCCAGATAGAGGATTTGCTGACAGTCTATGAACGCTATAGTGAAACGGATAAACGCTTTTATGGGCGTGTGTTGAAGTTGCGCAAGAAGATTAAGTGAAATGGGTTAAAAATATTAGCAGGGGATGCGCTGTAGCCAAAAAAAATGGCGCTGACCAGGAAGATCAGCGCCGTTTTTTGCCTTAGAGGGATGGAGTAATGTTACGTTATTGCAGAGTCATGGTGTCCGACCAAATTTCACCATCGCTACCACCGCAGCCCGTCAACGCAAGCGCGATTGCCAGTGAGATTAGATTTTTTCGATGTTTAAATATTGCCATGTTTACGACTCTCTCCAATTTGCATAAATAGATATTAAGGATGTCTACATTTCGCCACTAAAATCAGCCCGCACCTAATTCACCGAGTGTTCATCTCGTGCCTACAACCGACTTAAATCGAGTGGATGAATCAGAAAAGTAGCTGGTTGAATAGGTAATGCTGTGTTTTGCGGTATTAGTCCCGGTATTTAAAACGTTTTCTTGGTTCTACATTATTTAACGTCATTCAGAAGTTACGCTTATTATATATAAGGTATTTTGCTGAATATTGATTTCGGCTTGTTTTGAAACCATCTGTGCTTTCAGA
>JBGMRO010000051.1:0-12399 GCA_048061555.1 Thiohalomonadales bacterium
ATTAAGATCTGCTCATGACATTTCCTGATGCTAATGACGTCAAGTAGACATGACACACCACCACGGTGTGCTTTATAAACTAACAAATTATTTAAGGAAGTAAATAACGTTGGATGATCAACTGGTTCTTTTATTGGCATATTCCTTACCTGTATTGTTGATTTGGGTTGGGCGCGTATACCTCAGAAATCGGAAAAGCCACAAATTTGATAAAGTAAAACAAGATAATATTGATGGCGGCTTAACCCAGCCCGCATCTTTACACCCCGTCATCGATAGAGATATCTGTATCGCATGCAACGCCTGTGCACTGGCATGCCCCGAAGGTGAGGGTAAAGTCTTGGCATTGATTCGTGGCAAGGTTGAAATGGTCGGACCCACCCACTGTATCGGGCATGGTGCCTGCGCCACCGCCTGCCCTGTCGATGCCATCAGCCTAGTATTTGGTACCGCAGAGCGCGGCATGGATATCCCTACCATCAGCCCCACCTTCGAATCTAATGTACCCGGTATCTTTATCGCGGGAGAACTTGGCGGTATGGGTTTAATCGGCAATGCGATTACTCAGGGTTATCAGGCCATGGAGGCCATCGAAAAGAAATATAAAAGCATATCTGGAAATGCCTACGACTTAGTCATCGTCGGCTCAGGCCCGGCGGGGTTTTGCGCGTCTCTGTATGCACTAGAAAAAAAAATGAAGTGCGTCACCGTCGAGCAAGACTCTATGGGCGGTACCGTGGCCAACTTTCCGCGCGGTAAGATCGTCATGACCTTTCCAGTCAAACTCCCTATTGTGGGTAAGGTAAAATTCCGTGAGACCACCAAAGAAATATTGATGGAATTTTGGACTAAGGTCGTCAAGGACACCGGTGTCAAGATCAACGACGGCGAACGTATGACCTCGGTCACTAAAAAAGGCACAGGTTTTGAAGTCGTGACCACCAAGGGAACCTACCAGACGTCCATCGTCTTAATGTCGATAGGACGGCGAGGCACACCTCGGAAACTGGAGGTGCCTGGCGAGGACCAGACCAAGGTCATGTACCGTCTAACCGATCCCGCGCAATTTAAGGGACAACATGTACTCATCGTGGGCGGTGGTGACAGCGCTCTAGAGGCCGCGATCACCATCGCTGATGAACCCGGCACCACGGTCACACTATCTTATCGCAGCGGATCTTTCTCCCGAGCAAAAGAAGGCAACCAAGAAAAAGTAGCGCAATCAGAGAAAGACGGTAAACTGAACGTATTATTAAAGTCTACGATAAAAGAAATAACGAAGGACCAAGTGCTCATTAACCAAGGTGACGATGTGCTCGAAATAAAGAACGAGGCCATTATTGTATCTGCCGGTGGCCTTCCGCCTACCGGTGTCTTGAACAGTATGGGCATCGAAGTCGAAACCAAACATGGAGAACTATCGTAGAGCCCATCCATAAACGGTCTATTTCTCCAATCTCATCGTTGTGCCTTTTGGCCATGGATGGCCTTATGCTGCGAATGCATGGATGCAATAGAGCAGTCGATTTTGAAGAAATATCCTCGTTTATGGACAGGCCTAACTAACGTACTTATGTGAGATTAAAACCAACTGCTACTCTCCTTGGCATCCTTTAAGACCTTTTCCACCAAGATATGCCGCCTTGACTGCGCAATGGATAAGGCGGTCTGTTTCATGCGATTCTTAATTGCCATGTCGGCCCCATTTTGTAATAAGACCTTGACCATGGCGACATTGCCTGCGGTCGCCGCCAACAGCAGCGGCGTACTGCGCAGGCCGTTTTCTGCATTGACGTCGGCGCCATGTTTAATCAGCAACTTGGCCACTTCGAGACTACCCGAATCTGCGGCGAGGTGTAATGCAGTATTCTTATGACTACTAACATAATTGACATCGGCCCCTTGATTCATTAAAAAAATCACAGTATCCAAATGCCCCTCTTTAACAGCAGCAAAAAAACTCATCGCTAATTCGCTATCGCCCTCTTTATCTTTGCGGGACTTACTCACGCCATTTTTTAGCAGTAGTTTGGAAATATCGGTCAAACCATAACGTGCAGATAACCACAGCAGACCTTTTCCTTTTTCATTTTGCCAACTCAGATCGGCCTTATTGACCGTTAATCGAACTGCGATCGTGGGGCGACCACGCTCGATCGCCACACTTAAGGCACTAAAACCCTCGGTCGAGGTAAGATTGATATTGGCCTTGAGTTTTAGCAGTGCATTTACCGTCGTCAACTGTCCTTCTGAGACCGCTAACATAAGGGCGCTACGGCCATTCTTTGATTGCAGATTGATATTGGCACCACTGGCTACTAAAAGTTTGACCGTATCGCTATGTCCCTCTCTCGCCGCTAACATAAGACTGCTGAGACCTTGGTTCTGTTGCGCGTTGGGTTCGGCGCCATGTTTTAATAATACCTGAACTATTTTTGTATGACCCTGCCAAGCCGCAAACATCAATGCACTGTAACCCTCTTTTTCTCGGGCGTTTACGGTCGACGGTTGTCGCACCAATCGTTCAACGACCGTAGAACGCTCCTCCCAGGCCGCGATCATGAGCGGCGTCCATTGGTCATATAAGGTCTTATTACCGTCTTTGCCCTTTAATTTTTTTAATTTCGGCGCATCGGGCAAGACATGTGGCACCGCACCATAGGCGAGTAATAACTCACTCACGCGAGTTCGATTGTTGGATTTTGCTAGACTTAAGGCGGTTTGGCCCGAACGACTACGGTGATTGATATTTATTTTTTTGGCCAATAAATATTTGACTGTCTTTTGTAAGCCATTTTGAGCGGCAAACATCAGGGCAGTCTCCTTCATTTTATTTTGCGCATCCAAATCTCCATGATACCTGACTAACAGACGCATCACTCTGATATGGCCGGAATTTGCAGCAAACATAATCGGAGTCCACTCCTGTTTGTTTTTGGCATTGGCATTGGCCTTTCCCTTCAATAAATAATCTACAATAACAAGACGACCCTCGCTCGCAGCGATCATTAATGCCGTATCGCCGTATTCGTTTTTACTCTCCAACTTTGCACCGTTACGAATAATGCGTCGTACCACCTCAATTTTGTTATTTTTCGTGGCCAACATAAGCGGTGTCCAACCACGCACATCGGCAACTTCCGCACTAGCCCCCGCTTTTTTCAATAGATCTATGCAACGTAGACAACCATTCAAGGCCGCTTCCATATAAGGTGTTATACCGCTATTATCTTTTTGCTGGTGACTTACGCCTGCCGCTAACAACAACTTGGTCATCGCTATACTCTTGGCCTTGACTGCATACGCCAATAGGCCAATATCATCGGAGTCTCTCTGATCTAGGTCGATACCGCTTTGCAACAGGGTTGACATTATTTCTACATTGTCCTTACGGACCGCATATAAGGCCGCAGAGAGCTTTTTATTGTCTTTCATGTCAGGATTTGCACCCGAATTTAGCAAACTGGGTATGACCTTGAGCGCTTCATTTCTCACGGCCTCGATAAGCGCGGTACGTTTAAATTTGTCGCGGGTATTTACCTTCGCCCCCAGTTTCAACAGTGTTTTCACGGCCTCTCGATGATTGGCGGAGCTCGCGAAGAATAATGCAGTTTCACCATGTTCGTTGCTTGCATTAACGTTTGCACCGGCACGTTTCAATATCTTGATCGTACCGACGTGATTGCGACCTGCTGCAAACATAAGTGGTGTCTTTCCTTGGGCGTCGGCACTGGCGTTCGCCTTGGCGCCATTTTTAAGTAACTGTTCTACATTATGCTCATTTCCCGCCCGAGAGGAGATCCTCAAGGCCTCCTCTGGGACAATATCGTCGGCAAGTTTTTTGGAGACTACCCGGGGCTGCCCCAATTTCGCCAATCGTTTTTCGGCTTTTTTACTGCCTTGAATCGTCGCCTTTTCAAACCAAAAACGTGCCTTATCGATGTTTCGGTCCACACCCCAGCCATTTTCATACATAATGGCGATATTATATTGCGCCTTAACATGGTCTTTTCTGGCCGCCACCAAAAACCATTTAGCGGCCTTTTTCGGATCCTTTTTTACACCCTTACCGGCCCGATACGATCTCGCCAATCCATACTCCGCCTCCACATAACCCTGCTTGGCACTTTTTGATATCCAGCGTACCGCTGTATTGAAATCCTTACGCACGCCGTGACCTTTACGATACATTTCTCCAACTAAAAACTGCGCCACTTTATCGCCTTTACGGGCCAATGACTGCCAAATGTCCAAGGCCTGCTGATACTCGCCGTCGTTATAGGCCTTTTGAGCATCATCAATAGATGCACCCGTGCAAAGCACCGGTATAAATAACAGAATTAAAGCCAAAACCCAGATCGAGTGCTTTCTACCTTGGAATACCTTGCGCATCATTCTCCCTCGCCACTCAAGGGGATATTGTGGTTCAAAAATAGTTTCGAAATCATGGAAGCACGATACCCTATGGATTAACATTTTGTGTTAAAATTTAGTGACACTCGGTCTTGATAGTATAAACTATCAATCAGTTACCATTGTAAATTATAAGACTATTCTATTGCTAACTGCTGATTATTTATAATTTCCCGTTCCCAGATGCCGCCTATACACGCCTATTTTGCATTAATAACTGACATTAACGACACCGTGTTAGCTACATGAGATAGTTCATGAGAGATCGTTCATGAGATATAGTTCATGAGCTGGCGATATGAATTCACTGTAGGATCGAAACCACAGGTTACCATGAACAAAAACACCCAACGAATCCGTGAAATCCCCTATAATTTCACGTCTTTCTCAGATCGGGAAATTATCATACGCTATTTGGGAAACGATTCCTGGTTAACACTCAATAAACTACGGGATACTCGACGTACGGGTCGTTCTGCCCGTATGTTATTTGAGGTCTTGGGAGACATGTGGGTAGTCGAAAGAAACCCATATATCCAAGATGATCTATTGTCCAACCGAAAACGTCGCCAATCACTCATTCAGGCATTACACCACAGGTTAGACCAAATTCACATACGCGCAGAAGAGAACCCGCATACTTTGCAACTTTTAGATCGTGCTAGATCTGCGGTTCAAGGTTTCGAGGCCTGGTTTCCAGAACAAATACGATTGCGTAAAAAATCTCGCAAGTATCTGCGTCGTTTTACTCGGGACGACAATATACATTTTGGCGGATTTGCCCGGGTTTCGCATGTCACCGATGCCTCAGATTGGCGTGTAGAATATCCATTTGTGGTGATTACACCGAGTACGGAGCAAGAGTGTATTGAGATCGTCGGCGCCTGCATTTCATTGAATCTGGCTATTATTCCTCGTGGCGGCGGTACGGGTTATACCGGCGGAGCCATCCCGCTGACTAAAAATTGTGCGGTTATTAATACCGAAAAACTTGACAATATAGGCCCAGTATACGATCGATCATTGACTGGAGTTACCGGGCAAGTCACGAGTATTGATGTCGGGGCCGGCGTCGTCACTCGCAGAGTCGCCGAAGCCGCAGCCAAGCGAAATTGCGTATTCGCGGTCGACCCGACATCGCAGGATGCCTGTTGTATCGGTGGCAATATCGCCATGAATGCAGGCGGAAAAAAGGCAGTCTTGTGGGGCACAACCTTAGACAACTTGATCTCTTGGCGCATGATAACACCAGATGCTAAATGGTTACAGGTGGAGCGACTAAATCACAATCTCGGCAAGATTCATCTGCAGGAGACAGTGTCCTTTCAATTAAGTCGTTTTGAGGTAGACGGAATTACGCAGATCGGCGTCAGTGAAATCATTGAAGTTGCAGGTGCAAGTTTACGCAAACAAGGGCTAGGAAAAGACGTCACTAATAAATTTCTGGCGGGCATTCCCGGTGTGCAGAAAGAGGGCTGTGACGGCCTAATTACCTCGGCTAGCTTTATTTTACATAAAGCGCCACTACACATCCGTACGATTTGCCTAGAATTTTTTGGAAATAATATGCGTGCTGCAGTCTCTAGCATCGTAGATATCAAAGATTATGTCGAATCAATAGATGGCATACAATTATCCGGAATGGAACATTTAGATGATCGTTATATAAAAGCGGTTAACTATAGTAGTAAATCGACACGTCGCATCCAACCTAAAATGGTTCTGCTCATCGACATTTGCGCTGACGAAGAGCACAAGCTTGCCCATTCTGCCTCGCGCATAATTGGACTATCCAGCGTCAATGACAGTGAAGGCTTTGTAGCTGTAAGTCTCGAAGCGCGTCACCAATTCTGGTCAGACCGGGCGAGAACAGCAGCGATTGCCGCACACACTAACGCCTTCAAGATAAACGAAGACGTGGTGATTCCGCTCAATAAACTAGCAGATTACAGCGAACAAATTGAACATATCAACATAGAATATTCCATTCGAAACAAACTCAGTATTATTGATCAGGTGCTAGAATATCTAAACACCGTTAGCCTGACGAACCACAGTGTCGATGATTCCCCGATCAGTATGGAAAACGCCTCAATTTTTCTGGCTAAAAAAACTGCAGCCCTAGACTTATTAAGAACGGTAAAAGAACTTTGGAGTACTATCTTAGCACGATTGCACGCCCCCCTAAGCAGATGCAAAGACATTATTAGTCACGACTTGATTAGCCTACGAGATGGCGTGGAAATTTCCCCTACCGCCGATGAAACTCTTATTTATTATTTACGTATCCGCGACATTCACATCTCTTATCGTCAATGTATTGAACGGCCATTAAAGGCCATTTTCGATGGCAAGGAGCTACAGTACGTCAGGGATGAAATGGACAATATTCATTCGCAAATACGCAATAGTCGTTTGTTCGTAGCCACTCATATGCATGCAGGCGATGGAAATGTACATACCAATATCCCCGTACATTCTAACGATTATGAAATGTTACACGAAGCCGACATCATTGTAGATCGTATCATGGCTATTGCTGAATCACTGGATGGTGTGATCTCCGGCGAACACGGAATCGGTATCACTAAAATTCACTATCTCGATCCGAAGCTAATCTCGGCGTTTGCAAAATATAAACGACAGATCGACCCTAGAGATATCTTCAACCCAGGTAAATTGCGAGCCGAGTCGGGGCTAGACAGGGCCTATACGCCATCATTGAGACTACTGCAGCAAGAGGCATTGATTCTCGAGGCTAGTGAGCTTGGCGACTTGAATAATAGCATTAAAGACTGCCTGCGTTGCGGTAAATGCAAACCGGTATGCAATACGCATATCCCACGTGCTAATTTGTTATATTCACCCAGAGACAAAATATTGGCCACCGGAAGTATAATCGAGGCATTTCTATATGAGGAACAAACTCGTAGAGGAATTTCAATTCGACACTTTGAGCAGCTTAATAGCGTTGCTGACCACTGTACAATTTGTCACAAATGTCTAAGCCCCTGCCCGGTCAATATTGATTTTGGTGATGTCTCCATCAACATGCGTAATTTATTGAGCACCCATAAACAAAAACGATTCAATCTTGGTACCGCTGCATCGATGGCATTTTTGAATATTACCGACCCGAGACTGATCAAGATATTACGACGATCGATGATCAACGTCGGTTTTTATTTGCAAAGGGTGTCGAATAAAATTTATACATTATTGAGTAAGGCTGACCCGGCGAAAGAAGCTAAATCAACGGCTACGGCTGCGAGTATGGTCGTACAAATCGTTGAGTTTAGTAAAAAACCGCTTCCTGTATTGAAACAAACACAGACCGCCCGAGAATTATTATTCCTAGAAGATGAAAAAGTTATACCTATTATACGCGACCCTTTGAAATTAAATGACGACACCGAGGCGGTATTCTATTTTCCAGGCTGTGGCTCGGAACGGCTCTATAGTGAAATTGCGCTGGCGACACTGGCGGTACTCTATGATATAGGGATACAAACCGTGCTGCCACCCGGCTATCTTTGTTGTGGTTACCCTCAACGCGCGGGCGGTAATGAGCAGAAAGGAAAAAAAATATCCACTCAAAATCAAGTATTGTTTCACCGGGTGTCGAATACGCTAAACTATCTTGATATAAAAACCGTTATCGTATCCTGTGGAACCTGCATGGATCAGATTCAACAGTACCAATTCGATAAAATATTCCCAGGCTGCCGTCTCCTGGATATTCATGAATATTTGCTGGAAAAAGAGGTGCGTATCTCTGGCGACAATTCCAATCAGTACATTTATCATGACCCCTGCCATAGCCCAATGAAGACCTACAACCCTATGGATGTCGTCAACAAAATCATGGGCGACGGCGTAGTAGCCTCCGACCGTTGCTGTGGCGAGGCGGGCACACTAGCGGTCTCCCGCCCAGACATTTCTACTCAAATTCGTTCTAGAAAACTACAAGAGCTTCAGCGTGGAATTGAAGAATTAAAGACCCGGTCGCCCACCACACAGGGAAAGGTAAAACCAGAAAAGATCAAACTACTCACCTCATGTCCTGCCTGCCAACAAGGCCTCGCAAGATATCGACATGACACCCAACTAGAAGTGGATTACATTGTAGTCGAACTGGCAAAAAACATACTAGGCGAAAACTGGCAACAAAACTTTCTAAAAAAGGCCGAAAATAGTGGCATAGAACGTATTTTGCTTTAAGCAAAATCGTGATTCGGTGTCGTGATTTTTTAATCTTTTTCCTCGATCCTTTAGCCTTTAACCTTTAACCTTTAACCTTTAGCCTTTAACCTTTAGCCTTTAGCCTTTAACCTTGATCCTTTTACCTTTAACCTTTCTTCTAAACTTTGCAGATCAGTTTTCGGTGTGAGAGTACGGGAAAGCTTTGTCGGATTTTGTGGAGGGCCGATCTATCGACGCTGGCCATTACGACCCCAGAACCGCTAGGTAACCTATCCAGAACATTCCCCCATGGGTCGACAACCATGCTATCACCATAAGATTCGCGGCCGTTGACGTGGTAGCCACCTTGGTCGGCCGCGATGACGTAACAAAGATTTTCAATCGCACGTGCTCGAACTAAAATATCCCAATGTGACTTACCCGTCTTTGCTGTAAATGCCGATGGAATAGCGATTAGCTCTACATCATTATCCAACATACCACGAAATAATTCCGGGAAACGTAAATCGTAGCATACCGCTATCCCCAATTTCCCGAACGGCGTGTCTTGAACGCAAATTTTCTTGCCCGCCTCAATGGTTTCAGACTCTACGTAACGATCGCTGGTCTCTGGCAAATGTACATCGAATAAGTGGGTTTTATCATATCTAGCCACCGACCTTCCGCTATTATCATATAGTATACAGGCCGCACGAATCTTATTTTCATCATTCGCCACAAGAGGAATTGTACCGCCGACTATCCATACATTATTAGAGTCGGCTTGCTCCATAAGAAATTCCTGAATTTGACCGCTGCCTTCCTGTTCGCGAACCCTGACTTTATCAGATTCGTGCAAGCCCATAATTGCAAAATTCTCTGGTAGGACAATCAGACCTGCACCCGATGACGCCGCCGTCGATATTAGGCGCTTCGCCTCTAGCAAATTCGCACCGACCTTCGGGCCAGAGGCCATTTGTATCGCTGCGACTTTAAAACTATTGTTTGTTTCGCTCATGCCTTCACCTTCGCTGTTGGGCGCCAAGACGCTGCAATAAAATTATCTATACCAACTTTAACAATAACGTAACTGCCTGAGTAGTTACACAAAAACTATGTACAATACTATACCGCTTAAACGCTATTCACCGCCAACATCGCTGTCGTCAAGCGTTTCTAATGGAATTATAGGTTCCAGTATCGGGTTACTCCAACGTCCTGTGAGTGAATATTCAAACTGAGTCGCTTTGTCAAATTGTTTTTTCAGTAGTTGAGGGATTATAACCGCCCACGGCGAGACGATCAAAAGACCTACAAAAGATATCATGTCCGAGAATTTTAACTGCACCTGGACCAATTGATCGTAATCTTGAGCGGCCAAGCCGATACGACCCGAAATTTTCGCCCCTATTGTCGGACCCTGCATATTAAAATTAGTGGTATAGGCATTGCCTTCTTCTACTGTCACATCTGCTGCAATAGAATCAAATTTTAGCCCTTTACCCACCAAGTCGGAAAAATCCAAAAATAGACGCCTCGGTAATGTTTGAATGCTAAATAGACCTAGCAATCTTGTATTGCCTAAAGGATCATATTCCAATAATTGACCATCAAGAAGTGAAAAATGTACTTCACCATCGAGTTGCTCAATGTTGGGTTCTGTCAAACCGCCTGGCCAAGCTAGCTTGACGTCCACTTTGCCATTTCCGTCGTCAATACTATTGAAGTAGCCTAGCGCAGTCATCGTTTCGCCCAAATTTGTACTGATTAACTGAAATTCAATCTCTGAGTGCGGTTGGCCTTTGACCATTGTCCATTTTCCACGACCTGTGATCTTTGTAGCCTGCGGTTGCGCCATGATTTTTTCGATACGGATCCCTTCTGCCAAACTCGTTATCCCTAGCTCGACGCTGCCAAATTTTCGATTTCCATAGTTGACAGATTTACTGCGAGCCTGAATCGATGGAATATCCCGTGGATCTATCACGCCGCCGCCAAATTCACTCTCATTCGTATTTAAATTTATATAATCAAACTCCATTTTTATGGGCTCATGCCCAAGATCAAGAGGGATTGAGACAACCCCTTTTATGCTGTCACTGTCCAGTTTAGCATGCAGCTTGTTTGCAACTTTTGTGATGATTAGGTGCACATCCTGCGCGTGTTGACCCCACGCAGAAAATTGTTTTACCGTGACATCTGCGGAATGTACCATGCTTGACCATGCAATGGACTTAGTCTTGGAACGCCGTGATTGTACTGGTGAATTGGGCGTCGATACATTGTCAGTTTTCAATTCAAACTGTCCGAGCAAACTCTTCCAAACATCTACCCGTAATTCATCCAAAACACCGACCAGTCGAATTCCCGGTTCTGCCGGTAAGACCGCTACCCCGCTACCAAAACGTATTTCACCCGTTATGGGACCTTCATCACCCGAAACACCTTCTGTCTCGTTATATTCAATAACACTATCGAGTCTCCCACCATATCGAGTCCGATACCAGATGCGGTTATTCTCCGCTAAGGTTATCTTACTTACCAAATGTAATTTCTCTTGTGCCGTTTTGTTATACGGTTTAGGTAGTCTAATCTCTACACCTTCTAAAAATGTATCTAATACAATATCAACGCCTTTATCAGCCCTGATATTCCGGTCATATTTATTTAGGGGAATTACAATTTTTATATCTATCGGTGCTTCGCCTGTCCAAAGGTCTTGCATTATCGGTACAAATCGTTTACTCAATTCAGCGGTCTGAAATTTACTAGTGGCGTGTAACAATACGAAGTCATCTCTTTGTCCTTCCTCTAATAAAGATTCGGTACTGATATCAATCCTAGCACTCTCTCCAAATATTTTTGTTTTAATATCGACCGCATTAACGCCTTTTTTGAGCAATTCAATACGTCCATTAGTATCAGAAAGGGTATCACCGACGCCTTTTATCTCCAGATTATTATTGTCTAAATCCAGCGCCCCGGTAACTTCAACGGTATTTTCGTCATCAAGGGTAAGATCTATCTGCAATGACAAATCACTCTCGCCACTTACTTTAATTATGTTTAATGATTGCCCAAACATTTTTTTTAATGGGGGGCTGGAAATTAGGTAATCGATCTTGTCTTGTGTATCCCCCGTTACTGAGCCATCAATTAGTATCTTTGCCACTTCCGCTTCCATATCCGGAACTTCGATAGTAGCGTTACTGATCTCTGAGTTTAATACCGTTGCTTGACTCACATTCACGAGCATGTTTGATGAATCAAACAAGACATTGGCTTCTATGTTGCGAATCAGTGGCCATTGGTCTACGTAATTTAGGATACCGTTCGCAAGATGGAATGATACTTTAAATTCCCCATTACCGCCTTGAAAAGGAAATTCGCGTATCGGGCCTTTCAACACAGCGGTTCCACGAGTAATGTTTGCTTTTTGAAACGCTTTTTTTAACCATCGATTCACACTAGTTGACAATATTTTGTGCGGTAAATACTTATAAATATGATTTCCTTTAGCACTCTTTATATCTATACGCATATCGACCATTGCGGGCCTATTATCAAGTGGCCAATCCAGTGTGAAATTTCCCACAAGATGTGCATCTGAATTTAATATAGATGCTTGTTCAATATCGACATCTATATCTGAATCGTTAATATTCCAATTAACTTCAGCGTTTACTGTACCGAGATTCAATCGATTTTCAAAAATTCCAGGAATATCAAGCCTGAGATCGTTCGAGCTGACAAGCAAAGACCTCGCATTATCGTTAACCTGAAGTATTCCACTCAAACCTTGAA
>JBGMRO010000052.1:0-12268 GCA_048061555.1 Thiohalomonadales bacterium
TGCTTTGACGTTCGGCTTCATCGACATCACTACGCCTCTCACCACGCACGACGTGATATAGGTTATCTTCATAGATACCCGATAGGGTGTTGGGTTTATTCTTGCTTGTCATGGTTCACAATTGGCCATTATCGAATAACCCAGAAGGTTGCGAGGCCTGTCAATATCCTACCCTTATACTTCCTGACAACCTAAGTAGGATTTTAGTACTATTCGCTGATAATATCTGTGGTTTTCTATGGCGAGAATAAAGAGTTCTACCCTTTAAATATAGCCGGTAAGATCGTTTATAAATAGCGTAATTCATGTGTAAAAAACTATACGACGTATTCCACAATTCAACCCATTACTCCTTACTCGTCACTCTTGCAATAAATGCAATAAATAAACCAATCTCGCAATAAATAGACCAAAACGGGAAAATATCTCGATATTTTGACGAAAAGGGATACGCAGGTATAATCAAGGTCCGCGCCAATGACCAAGACGGGTAAGCCAGGCTAGATTCACTGAGAAAAACGGGTAACTTGGTGATAAATCAATTAATAGTGCAGTAAGCGCTTACAGACTTTCGAAAAATTTGACCACTATGCGCATCGCCCTACTATCAGATATACATGGCAACGACATCGCCTTACAGGCGGTACTCGACGACATAAAAAAACACGCGGTAGATCGAATTATTTGCCTCGGCGATGTCGCGACGTTAGGGCCCTCTCCTATCCGCACCTTACAAATGCTGCGCGACTTGAACTGTTCCTGCATCCTCGGAAATCACGACGCATTCCTTCTCGATGCAGCGTTGATCCATTCCTATACCGAGACTCCCGAGGTGGTAGACGCCGTCGACTGGTGTCGAGAGCTATTAACGCAGACCGATTTTGATTTTCTAAACAGCTTTATTCCCCATATGGAAATTAATTCAAAAGGTGCGGGTAAGATATTGCTCTATCACGGCTCACCTAGCTCACACATGGAAGAAATATTGGCGACCACTACTGCAGAACAACTCGATCGCCACATCAACGGAGACTCGATTGCGGTCATGGCGGGTGGCCATACCCATGTGCAAATGATGAGACAATACAAAGGTGTGCTAATCGTAAACCCAGGCAGTGTCGGTTATCCTTTTAAGGAATTTGTCGCGGGCCAAGCCCCTATCGTCTTGGGGCACGCAGAATATGCGATTATCGAATTAAGCAAAAGCCAATCAGAGGCTACATCGGTAAATATAAACCTGCGACGCATCGGTTTGGATATACACGCGCTCATCGATCAGGTTAACCTGTGCCAATACCCAATGCAGGCCCCACTGCTGGAACAATATAGAAGAATATTAAATTAATGTAACTAACCAGGCAGTCCCGCGCTATGTACAAAAATAACATCAAGAGCTTGCGTATACTTCTGTGATCCAGATAATGAATTTAGGTTAAACTTTTATATGATTGAGTATGTAAATTTATCTACCTGTAATTCCGCCGAACTCATTTCTATTTTAAACTCTGAAGATGTCCGCAAGCATCTTATGCCTCATGAGCAATTTAATGATGAGTTACTGGATAAATGGATAAAGCAAAAGAATGCTTGTGACGCAGGAGCAGGCTGTCGTATTCGCGGCATACTAATCGATCAACAACTGGCCGGGTGGTGCGGGATTCAAAATGATCCGCTGGGTTATGAAATAGCTATTATTTTAGACAAACCATTTTGGGGCTACGGCAAACTTATTTTTAAGGCAATGCTGGCTTGGGCTAAAGAGTTCGGGCATAGTGAGCTCATAATCCATCTTCACGAATCAAGAGCAAGCTACCAATTTCTAAAAAAATTATCCAAAAACAAGGTCACTAAATCTGTAATTCTGGGTAATAAATTCAACTCATATCATATACCGGTTGTAGCGCTCTGACTCATTGGGGCAGTGAGTAAGTAAGTGGATATTTCTTCTAAATCAATTGGTTATCACAATAGTCAAGTGGTCTACTGATGATTTTAGGATGATGTGAAAAATTCAGGTCGCCTGGCCATAAATAGTATAAAATTGGCACTACGGCAAGATATTGTAATGAAGTATAAAAAAAGGAGAACCCTATGGCTCGCGGTGTGAATAAGGTCATTTTAATCGGTAATTTAGGACAAGACCCTGAGGTCAAATATATGCCGAGTGGTGAAGCAGTGACCAATATTACCGTAGCAACCAGTGAGAGCTGGAAGGACAAGACTAGCGGTGAGCAAGTTGAGCGCACGGAATGGCATCGAGTGGTATTTTTTCGTCGTCAAGCGGAAATAGTCGGCGAATATCTAAAGAAAGGTTCAAAGGTCTACATCGAGGGCAAGCTGCAAACCAGAAAATGGCAAGGCCAGGACGGTCAAGACCGATACACCACTGAAATAGTCGCCAACGAGATGCAAATGTTAGATAGCAAAGGTGGAGGCACGAGCAATTTTCAACCCGCCGCCACTAATAACAAAAGTAGCGCACCCCCATCTCAACCCCAATCCCAACCATCATCCGCACCACAGATGACCACGGCCAATGCGGGCGGAGACTTTGATGATGATATACCGTTCTGAAACAGACCTTAGCGTATATATGTAAAGAATAATAGTAACTGCTCAGGCTGTCCCGGTAGAGCTTCAGATCAAGGCAAAAATCTTAAGATAGGTTACTGTAATTCTATTAACAACATAGAGTAACAATAATTAAGTGTGGGATTACACGGGTAAATAACCCTTCTCTTATATGACGGGAAGGAACGCAGGGATGAAGATTTACCAGGACCGTCTGAGTAGTTACGAATAATAAACGAAAGATTATCCTATGTGCCGAAGTTTGTAGTCTTGAATCAAGCTCTCTGTTGGAATATTTAAACCGATGTGTAATTTTCGAATCATAGGTAAGGTTAGCTTACGTTTGTAACTCAAAACCTCTGATACGCGCCCTGACTGACCAATAAATGGAATTAAATCTTTGTCTTTTAGCCCGTATTGATCCATTCTGAATAATATGGCTTCTACTGGATTTGGTGCATTTATAGGGTGATGCTTTGATTCGTAGGCTTCTATCAACGTCACGAGCACATCAAGCTCATCGCCGTCAGGGGTATTTACATAGGCATCCATAAGATTGGCGGAACGTTTAAGTGCGGCGTCATAGTCTGCTTCTGTTTTAATGGGTTTAATTTTTAGCATACCAAATTTCTCATATTGAATTTACGTCAATTACATCATACTGTTTGTGAGTACCGACAAATCTTATATAAACAATTTTGTGAGGGTAGTTAATTTTTACCACTAAGCGATAATCATTACCTTTAATATTGAACACAATACGGCTATTTTTTAAAATACTGGCATTGCGAAACTGCTTCTTTACATCTTGAGGGCTTTCCCAGCTCGCCTTCAGTACTTCTTCGTGCCATGCTTTTAATGGTCCCTGAGAATCTGCATAATTTGGGTTCAAGTTCCAAAACTCTCTTAGGGTCCGCTTAGCAATGATCCTCATTCAAATACCATTCCTCCCATTATGGGAGTTTTTTTTAATTTGTCAAGTTTATTTCAATCACAGAAATAAAGGAACGCAGAGATGACGCTTTACCGGAACTGCTTGGGTAATTACGTTCTATTTTGTAACTTTTGTGGACTTAACAGGCCTAACATCTCGAAATAGCCATTCCCTTGCGGTCTCAGTAATCGCCGCAACTGCCGGATGGGAAATTTTTCGTTCCACAGAAATTACATAGAATTGCTCACGAACTTCGTCTGTCTGTCCTATCACGACAACCCCATACTGTTTTTCAACTTCTTTCGCGATGGGTGTCGGCGCTATAAAAATTCCATATCCATTTTGACCAAAGGTCTTCATCAGGGCGCTGTCATCGAATTCACCAACGATACGAGGGTGAATATGAAGGCTATCAAACCACTTTAGCAAGCGGCCTTGTGCAACGGTCATGGCGCCCGGCAGTAACATGGACTCGCCATTAAGGCTATGCGGGAAATTTTTTTTTAACCTGCGAGCTTCGCTAGGGATTGCGAAGAAGCTGATACCGCAGTCACCCAGAGGATGATTAAAACCGCGTACGTTCACACCCGGCGGTATGGGGCCATCCGCGATGACCAGATCGACGTGATGCACAGCCAATTCCGCCAGCAAGGTGTCAATGGCTCCCTCTCGACAGACTATCCGCACAGGCTCTGGCAGTTGCAATGCTGGCGCGAGCAATCGGTAGGCAATCGATTTTGGAACCACTTCCACCACGCCTACTTTAAAGACCATCGTTCGACCTACCGGGAGATTACGCACCATCTCCTCGAGTTCACCGCCCAATGAATAGATCTCGTCCGCATAGCTCAGCACCAGTCGGCCCGTCTCGGTGAGTTCCAAATTTCGTCCCACGCGATTAAACAGCGCTTCACCTAAATTTTCTTCCAGCAGACCGATCTGCCCACTAATAGTCTGTGGGGTTAAATGTAGGCGCTCGCCGGCACGGGCAATTCCACCCTCCTTTGCCACGACCCAAAAATAATGCAAGTGCTTGTAATTAATCACTAGGCCACCCGGGATTGTAATACTTCGAATAATCCGAACATTATATCAATAATATTCGACTTTATCTTCGTTTAAAACGGATTTATGCTGATTGGTAACTGGAATTTATCTAATATTTGATAGTTAATATTTGGATGAATTATTGAATAGAATAAACAACGACGAAACTAGAGGGTCTATGAAGTGAAGGCCAGACATAAAAGAATAGGATTTGTCCTCATCGGCATTACGGGTTTGAGTGTAGTAACGGGGTTACTGCTACAGGCATTCAATAGCAATATGGTGTTTTTTTATAGCCCTAGTCAAGTTCACGCAGGAGAAGCAAAACAAAACCGAGAGTTTCGTTTAGGCGGACTAGTCGAGGAAGGCAGCCTCAGACGTGAAAATGATGGTTTAACGGTTCATTTTTTGGTCACCGATAACGCCAAGACCGTGTCCGTAAAGTACGTGGGTATTCTGCCCGACCTATTCAAGGAAGGCGAAGGTGTGGTAACACAAGGGCGTATGAATAGAGAGGGTTTATTTATGGCTAACGAAGTATTAGCCAAGCACGACGAGACCTACATGCCAAAGGAAGTTGCCGAGGCACTGGAGCAGGCTAAAACAACCAATAATGGTACACCGATTAATAAGAATGACCCATTAAGTCCGAAGTTTTCACTGGTAGATGGTATCTAGAAATAATATAGCGCCAGAAGATTTCGCGCTGGTAAAATTTTTGCTGGCATCCGTCAGTTTCTTTTTCGTCGGCACGGTGCATGGAGTCTTGCAAATACTTCCACCCATTCGTGCCTGGCTAGATTCTATCGGTAGCCCTTATGGTGGACCGGGA
This sequence comes from Thiohalomonadales bacterium, assembly GCA_048061555.1. Lineage (GTDB taxonomy): Bacteria > Pseudomonadota > Gammaproteobacteria > SZUA-152 > SZUA-152 > JBGMRO01. The sequence goes on from JBGMRO010000052.1 coordinate 5,385, forward strand.
CATATGATAGATCCCTTAGCCCATGCCCATATTAATGTGGTGGGGGGCGTGGTTATCCTGTGTATGGCGGCGACCTATTATTTACTGCCTAGGCTCTCAGGACACGCGTTATTTTCGCAACGCCTGGTCAATCACACATTTTGGTGGACCGTATTAGGCATCACTGGATTCTATAGCACCTTGCTAGTATTTGGGTTTATAGAAGGAAATTTATTACTGCGTGGAGAAACCGAGGCGATGAATCAAGTTCATCGAATATACTCCCCCATTATTGCGGTTGTTGCGACCACGATGGGCATTGGTTTCTGGGTGTTTTTCACTAACGTTTTTATGACCGCGAAGGCAATCTATAAGGATACGTAGTGGCGATGTTGGTAATGTACCCAATAGCAGGCATTGTTCGAAATAGTGGGAGATACATCGAATGAACGAAGAGCATTGGATTATCATGCTTGTCTTGCTCTCCTTTACCGTTGCGATCACTATAAGTCTTGCGGAGATTAGATTTTAGTATGACGATAGCCGTGATACCACTGATTAATTTTGGATAATCACACACTGGAGGATAACGATGCAAATAGATATTCAAGCACGAAATTTTCTATTGACTGACGCCTTACACCAGCATGTTAGACGCCGCCTAAATTTTTCGCTCTGTGTACGCAATGAACACATTCAACGCATCCTAGTGCGTCTATCTGATGTCAACGGCCCTCGCGGTGGCGAAGACAAGTGTTGTCACATACAGGTACGGCTTTCCCATCTACCCGACGTGGTGATTAAAGATACCGAGGTAAACCTCTATGTCGCCATCGACCGCGCTGTTGATCGTGCAGACCGGACTATCGGACGTCGACTGGCACGACAACGCCTCAAGGTTCGATCATTTAACCGACAGGAATTCGTCGACTCTGTGATGCTAAGCGAATAAAACGTGACAAAGTTATTGGCATGATCGGCAATTGCATCGGATAAACACAGACTTTAACCTAACATATCAGTGGTATCCTGATGCTGATAAAATGACAAATGTTCTAGCCATATCCAAAATCCTCATCGATTGATTTTGGAAAGAGCCAAACGTCTTATATTGAACGCTGTCCTAAAAATAGCTGCTCACTAACAAATCAGCCGACAATTGTGTCGGCTGATTATGCAAATATTCTCTTCTTACTAACTGTATAGTCGTCCGACTTTTACTTTATATAAACTACTCAATTCGTATTAGCGAATAAGTACCTTCGCCGGAATCAGTAAGTGTCAAGTTAGTTCCATCCACCACAATGGATTGGTCGCCTAGTGGGTCTGAAAGTCCGCCCTGACCATCGCTTTGCCCAATGACGTTTGTAGTCAGTGCGCCAGTAACACTATCCCATGTATACGTGCCATATTCAGCGGATACAGGTACTACTGTACCAAGGACAGGGTCAAATTCAGTATTTCTAGCATGGCCAACAAAATAATGAGAGTCCTCTAAAAATATGATGACATTGTCGTCAAGTACCCATGCCCCGAGAATGCCAGAGTCATAAGCAATTTTAGTGAGTGGGAAAGCACCTTCACCGGGAGCAGTATAGGTCAAGCTAGCTCCATCTACCACAGCGGATGCACCGGCTTCTCCTCGCGAATTTGGGGATGAAAGTCCGCCCTCACCATCGCTTTCCCCAATGGCGTTTGCAGCAAATGCACCCGTAACAGGATCCCAGGTGTACGTGCCATATTCAGCGGATACGGGTACTACTGTACCAAGAACTGCGTCATATTGAGAATTATTGGAAGCGAGAAGGAAATACCGAGAGTCATCTAAAAATATCACGACAACTTCGTCGTTAATATTTTCACTACTAACATCCGACCATGCCCCAACAAGTGTTAAATTGGCCAATACACTTTCGAAACGTGCGATAGCGTCGGCTTCAGCGACTAGGTTTGGGTCACCTACTGCTGCAGTCAAGAAAACTGCTGCTGCCGCCTCAAAATCAATAACTGATAAAGTAAAGTTCAAGGTGATTCCGCTGGCCGCAGTTGCAGCATTTGTGTCGATATCAATAACATTAAGACCTTCACTCGAGTCCAAGGTCTGCAATAAACGTATAATGTTTATCACAGTTGGATTAGCAGTATCTGTTGTGCTCGCCATATCTAGTGGTGTCACTAGGCTTTTGGCGGTTATGGACGGAAAATTTATATCGCCGATTGAAAATGTAACGTTTTCGCCCGGCAAGTAATTAAATTGACCTTGTGCATTTGTAGTTCCAGATAATTTTTCTGTTTTGTACGCTATCCCCGCGACAGGACCCACAATTATTCCGGTTTTTGGGCCTGCTGGAGCCGGAACACCTGCTGGTGCCGAATCAGATCCTCCACAGGCAGTTAAGACAATTAAGGGAATAAAAAGTAGAACAGAACGAAAATAAGATATTTTTTGCAAAAGATATACTCCAATTATATGTTTTAATTATAAATTAGCGTTGCATACGGCAAGTCTATTATTATTGAATTGGACAATACGATACTAATATTTGCTTTTATTTACCCGCACCTCGTTAGCGTGGCAAGGTCGATATCACTTTAATTTCATGTGATCAGTTAAGCCAGACATCGATAGTAACCTGATTCAAAAAGCAAAATAGCTTGACTAGAACCATTACTATCGAAGCTTGGAATATGCATGGATGCATTATAGCAGCCTATTTTGGAAAAAATAGGCTCGTTTGTGGATGTGTACTAGATATGTATGGCACGTTTGTCCACGGCCAAGGCCGCTTCGTGAATCGCTTCGGATAAGCTTGGATGGGCATGCACGGTTCTGGCAATATCTTCAGCAGAGGCCTTGAACTCCATAGCGACGACCATTTCTGCGATCATTTCCGATGCGCCCGGTCCCATGATATGAGCCCCCAATATTTCGTCACTATACTCGTCGCTGAGTATTTTTACCAAGCCGGTGATATCGCCCTGCGCCTGAGCCCTACCATTCCCAAAAAAGGGATAGCTGCCAACTTTATAGGATTTACCCACGGCGTCTAGCTGCTCGGTATTCATGCCGACCCACGCGAGTTCTGGCCAGGTATAAATAACCTTCGGGATTGTATTCAAATCAATTTCATTATATTGGCCCGCAATGATCTCGGCCACAGCACTGCCCTCTTCCGAGGCTTTGTGCGCCAACATGGGGCCTCGTACTACGTCACCAATCGCATAGATGTGATCGACGTTAGTGCGACAGTATTCATCTACCTCAATAAACCCCTTTTCATTAATCTTAAGTCCAATCTTGTCTCCGTTTAAGCCTGATGAATTGGGTTTGCGTCCGACCGCGACCAATAATTTATCAAAATACTCTACGTGCTCTCCGTCTGCATCCTTCAGACTCAGTTTTACCCCTTTTTTGCCTACAGAACACTCGATAACCTTTGTTGCTAGACGAATTTGCAAACCTTGTTGTTGCAGCTCTTTATGCATTAACTTTGCAAGTTGTTGATCAACGGCATCGAGAAATTTATCTCCACGTATCAATACGCTCGTCTTCGCACCTAAACGATTCCATACACTGCCGAGCTCCAGACCGATTACCCCCCCTCCCAATACGCACAATGTTTCTGGCGTTTCTTTAAATGACAAGGCGTCACTGGAGTCTACGATAGTCTTTCCATCTAATTTTATACCTTCGGGGATCACGGGGGTGGAGCCGGTGGCGATAATAATATAATCCGCAGTAATCTGTGTCTTCTTTTTCGAGTTTTCGGTATTGCTGACACTTACAATATATTGACTGACAAAATGCGCCTCACCTTTTATCCAGTCTATATTGTGTTTAGTAAATAATGTCGCGATACCTCCCGTTAATGTATTGACCACTTTATCCTTGCGGGCCAACATTTTTTTTATGTCTATATTGACTTGCTGCGCACTAATTCCATGCTGATCATACTTGTGGCAGAGTTCATGATATTTATGAGATGAGTCCAGTAACGCTTTTGAGGGTATGCAACCGACATTGAGACAGGTGCCACCGAGTACGTAATCGCCGTTGGTTTTTTTCCAAGCGTCGATACATGCAACCTTGTAACCCAATTGCGCGGCCCGAATAGCGGCTACATAACCGCCCGGACCCGCCCCGATTACCAAGACCTCGTATTTAGTCACGTTATTTTATGGCTCCATTGAAAAGGGAATTTCTATAACTCCAATAACAAGCGTAGTGGATCTTCTAAGGCCTTCTTTATTTCGACCAGAAACATCACAGCATCTTTTCCATCAATAATACGATGATCATACGAAAGTGCTAAAAACATCATAGGACGAGCGACAATTTCTCCATCGATGACCATCGCTCGCTGTTGAATATTATGCATACCCAGTATTGCACTCTGCGGTGGATTGAGGATCGGGGTAGACAACATAGATCCATATATACCACCGTTGCTGATGCTAAAGGTACCACCGGTTAAATCATCTAAGGTCAGTTTTCCAGACTTAGCTTTTTCACCGTAATTCACTATGGCTTGTTCGATATTTGCGAAACTACTTTTATCGACATCTCGTAACACCGGTACGACTAAACCCCTTGGCGAACCTATGGCAATGCCAAAATCATAATAACCATGATATATGATATCCTTGCCGTCAACAGTAGCATTTATTATAGGAAATTGCTTAATCGCTTCTACACAGGCCTTTACAAAAAAAGACATAAAACCAAGTTTTACACCATGCCTTTTTTGAAAATCAGCTTGGTGGGACGAGCGTAAGTCCATTATGGCTTGCATATCGATTTCATTGAATGTGGTGAGAATAGCCGCTGTATTTTGGGCCTCCTTCAATCGTTCCGCGACCTTAGCGCGTAGGCGTGTCATCGGTACACGCTTTTCATAACGTGTATGGTCGATCTCGGCAGGGTCCACTGGTGGGCGTGATGCGGCGACGGAATCGCGCTGTTCTTTTTTCGCTGCGATGCGGCCCAAGACATCCCCCTTCGTTATACGCCCGTCTTTGCCCGTGCCAGAAATCGCTTGCGGGTCAATTTCATTTTCAGCGACAAGCTTACGTACCGCCGGGCTTAAGTGTGGTTGTTTTCTCCTTTCTTCTGCCGCCGAGGCCACATTCACAGCAGCTTCATTCCCGAGAACAACCGATTGATCTTTTATAGTATCACTTTCGAAAATGGCAGCTGCTGCGGATGTCGCAGGCAGGGATATATCATTTTTGGCAGTCGTATCGATAATCGCAATGACCTCATCACTGCCTACCGTAACCCCATCGCCCTTTCTAATTTCACTAATTATACCTCCCTTAGGGGCAACTACCTCAAGAACCACTTTATCGGTCTCCAAATCCACCAAATTTTCGTCTTCGGCCACGAATTCACCGGCTTTTTTTCGCCACGCAACTAGTGTTGCTTCTGCGATGGATTCCGACAATATGGGTACTTTCACTTCTATTAACATTTGCTATCTCCGTACAGCTGTTGCTGCCAATCCTGTATACATTATTTTTAACTTATGACATCAATGCTTCATTGATTAATGCATGAAGTTGTTCTATATGCTTCTGATAATATCCCACGGCAGGTGAAGCCGCTTCCGGTCTGGCGACCACCGAAAAATCATAATCATCCGGTAACAGTTTCAGCAACTGAAAATAAAGAAACTGCCAGGCCCCTTGATTTACCGGTTCTTCTTGTACCCATACAATATTTTTGACGTTAGGGTACTGCTTAATTTGTTGCAGTAATTCATTCTTGGGAAAGGGATACAATTGTTCTACCCGAATGATGGCTATATTTTCAATGCGACGTTCTCTTCTCGCATCGAGCACGTCAAAATAAACTTTTCCGCAACATAACAATATTTTTTCAATACCGTCTTTGGGTAGATCATCAATTTCATTGATAACGGCTCGAAAACTCGTTTGGGATAAATCATCTAATGTAGAGGTAGATAATCGGTGTCGTAATAGGCTTTTTGGAGACATAACGACGAGTGGTACCCGAATTTTTCGCATAACCTGTCTGCGCATTAAATGAAATATCTGTGATGGTACACTCGGCACACATACCTGCAAGTTTCCTTCTGCACATAACTGCAAGTATCTTTCTAGTCTCGCGGATGAATGCTCAGGACCTTGCCCATCATAACCATGCGGCAATAACATCACTAATCCGCTTAAACGTGCCCATTTCGATTGACCCGAACTGATAAATTGATCAATAACAACCTGAGCCCCATTAGCAAAATCGCCAAACTGCGCTTCCCAAATTACCAGTGAATAAGGTGCTGCTGTACTATAACCATATTCATAGGCAAGCACGGCTTCTTCCGACAGTATGGAATCAAAAACATTAAACTCGGCCTGGTCGGCAGATAAATGCTTTAAGGGTGTATGATAACTGCCATCCTCCTGGTCATGGGATATTGCATGACGATGGAAAAATGTGCCGCGACTACTATCCTGGCCAGAAAGGCGTACCGAGTAACCTTGCAATAAAAGGCTAGCGTAGGCCAATATTTCAGCGAATCCCCAGTCTAACTGTACTTCACCCTGCATCATTTGCAGACGTGATTTCAAGATTCGTTCGACTTGCTTGTGTATGACCAGGCCTTTGGGTACGGCACACAATTTTTTCATGATGCTCTGAATATGAGCGAGTTTTATTGTGGTCTCTATATGTTCATTCACATCGGCGTTTAGGTAAGGCTCCCAATTTACCCAAAACGGTTTTTCGAAATTTTCCAACATAATATCTTTGCCAACACAGGTGCCTTCATCAAGGTTTTTCCGATACGCCTTGCTAATCGCTTCAATGGACGCCTTATCAATGACGCCTTCATTGCTTAATCGTTCGCTGTAGAGCAGCTTCACGGTTGCATGGGCCTTGATTT
>JBGMRO010000053.1:0-4128 GCA_048061555.1 Thiohalomonadales bacterium
TTCGATACCTGAATTAACTATGCATACCTCGAATAATGACACAATTGAGTTTTTTTAATATCAAAAAAGTTAAAGTAACAAAGTAGAACTAGTTAGAGGATCTAAGGTAAGAAAATCGAAAATCGGCCGCCGCCATCGATGCCGTCATTGGAACAACGGATGTAACCACGCTTCAATTTATTTTTGTGGGCTCTTGCCACCATGGCAGAAAAATACAAACCTAGGCCTGTACTACCTGTGCCAAAATCGATTTTAGTCGACAGCGTAGTGGTATTACAAAGCATATGGTCAGGATAACCCTCACCATTGTCATCAATATGGATCGCTAAATAACCGTCAACCATCTCTGCAGTCAGCAGAATTTTGTCTTTTGAATACCGATACGCATTATTGACGACATTATTAACGACACCGGCCACTAACTCGCGGTCAAAAAAACCTAACAAACCAGCCTCACAGTGGGTCGAAATTTGTATACCTTTGGGTGCTAGTAGGGGCTCATACGCAGATTGACTTTCAAACAAAAAATCATCAACTTCATGTTCAACAATATTGGGGCGGTAATTCGCGTGATCAATTCGGTAGATCGCTAAAAGCTGGATAAGGTGGTTATTGACCCGTTGCCCCTCATAATGTAACTGATCAAATTTCTTACCTGATTCACATTTAGCGGGGCCACAAGTTGTCCTTATTTCGTCTACAGAATACAACAGCATACTCAATGAGTTTTTCATATCATGCACTGCACTGGCGATAACACTAGCGAAATCTAGACTTTCACCACTATCGATATCCTGATCTATTTTCGCCTGTCCCATGATTCGTATTTTGCTTCATTTCTTTAAGAGGGGGTTGTCTTACTAGATTTCATTTTACCACGAAGGATAAGCCTATATCCCATCACCCCGAAAATGTCTTATACCTAGCCAAAAGCTCTGTATAGCGTTTGTTTTTTGCATCAACCAAACGTACCCTATCTAGATATTCGCGTGTTTGTGAAAGATGTTGCTCGTTGGGCCCTTTGCTTTTCATCATCATCAATAGAGAATGTGCCGCGTTTAAATTTACCGTAGTATTCTCAGACATCGCGCGCGCCGCTTGTTGAAAAAGCCTGATAGATTCTCGCAACTTTCCTTCTTTGACTAATGCCACGCCTTGATTGTTGACGTCGATAATTTCTTTGTTAGTCGCAGACATAAGCTCTTGCCCGACGTCGTCCATATCGTATTTCTTGAATAACGCCTTGGCTTCGTTCATAGTCTCGGTATTTTCATTCTGATTTCTGACGACATGTTTCATGAACTCGCTAGCATTATCTTTTTCGCCGAGTTCAAAACAGGTCTTCGCCATATCCATGGCTTGATTACTACTAAGCTTATCGGGATTGCGTTCGTAGAGTTTCATTGCCCGCTCGATAGCTGCCTTACTTTTATCTTCATCCCCGATTGAATGCGAGACCACGCCTTCCAGTACCGCGGTTTGTAACTGTGTTGCGGGGTCAGCGTTCTTATATTCTTTTTTCATATCCTCGATTAATTTTGATGCCTCGTCATTTTGGGACTGTGCGGCATAGACTTTAGCTAAGCCACCATAATCATTCGGACTACGATAACAAGAATTACTGCCCGTCTTTAACACCACCGTATAGGCCGTCTGAGCCACCTTTAGATCGTTATTAGCTAAGGCCACTTCGGCCAATTCTTGCTGCCTGCGTACGCCCTTAGGAGAAAGCTTGACGGCACGCTCCAACATTTCCTGCGCACGTGTATCGTCACCCAACGATTTCTCAATTTTTGCGATCCAATCATAGGCCAACAAAAAATTACTATTTGCTTGTATAATGTCTTCAAAGAGATCTAATGCACTATCAAGTTCTTTTTGATAGTAAAGTGAAACACCTAAACCGAATTGTGCCCAGGCGATTTCTCGAATATCTAAGACTTCTTCATACAATATTTGTGCGCCGTCATAGTCCATATTCTTTTGCAACATCTCTCCTTTCAGGCGCATCAATTCCAATTTATTGGGACCGTTTTTCTGCAGCTCTACTTCAATCAGAGACAAGGCCTTTGAATATTTTTTCGCGACTATCGCATTCGAAATATGATTCATACCCGATTTTCGTGCTTGTACCTTTCGAACTCGGGCTTGCAGAATATCTTTGGTAAAGGGTTTGACCAAATAATCATCAGGCCGATAATCCATCGCCCCCATCACCATAAGGTTTGTATTCTCTGCCGTTACCAAAAAAAAGATGCTTGAATAGGGTAATAAGTTTTTTTCCTTGGCCTCTTCTAAGACTTCCTGACCATCCTGGCCTTCACCAAGATTGTAATCGCACATGACTAATTCAGGTGTTTTTTCTTCAATTCGAAGAATGGCTTCTTTACCATTGCTCGCCTGACGAATAGTGTCCGCTCCATAAGCCTTTAACATCGAAATCATCATGGAACGCATGGATGGAAAGTCATCCACAACCAAAATATCAATACCTTTTAGAGACCAAAGTTTCATAGTGCTGAATTACCTTCTGAGATAAGGGGAATCGCAAAATTCGCCATTTTTACATTATCAGTAGAACTATCGGCAGTGAGATTACATTCTTTAGTGGGCTGTGGGTACGATCATTACCGAGTGCAATACAGAGGGAAAACGGTCGATGCGCAACACAGCTAGGAATATTGCGTATAAACAAACACTTATTTTTGCAGCTTATGTAAAAAACTGCTTGTATAGAATGGGAAGGGAGGCCATTAGTCGACATAATGGCCTGACACAAGTAAGCACCACACAAAATTTTTAAATTGAATGGTACTTACTATGCAAATTCAATCAAGTGAGCTTGACGGCAACGACGCTGTCTGCAATATCTTGATAGTCTGGCATTTGATCAAAGTTTAAATATCGATAGACGTCGTCAGCCATCGGGGCTAGATGGGCCACGTGTTGCTGATATTCCTGCACACTCGGTAATCGACCCAGGCACGCCGCTACCGCCGCTAACTCCGCAGAGGCTAGATAGACGTTCGCCCCTTTTCCCAAACGATTCGGAAAGTTACGTGTGGAGGTCGATACCACCGTAGCACCGTCCGCGACACGGGCTTGATTTCCCATACACAGGGAACATCCTGGCATTTCCGTACGCGCCCCTACTTTGCCGTAGATGCTGTAATAACCTTCCTCGATCAGTTGGTGCTGGTCCATCTTGGTCGGCGGTGCGATCCACAAACGCGTCGGTACATTTGTAGTGCTGCGATCTAAGACCTTGCCCGCGGCACGATAATGGCCGATATTGGTCATACAGGAACCAATAAAAACTTCATCGATCGAGATCCCTTCTAACGCCGATAGCGGTTTGATATCGTCAGGGTCATTGGGACAGGCCAACAGCGGTTCTTTAATTTGATTCAGGTCGATATCGATGACTTGCGCATATTCTGCATCTTTGTCGGCACTCATCAATTCCGATGTTTGCAACCACTGTTGCATGGCATTGATTCTACGCTGTAAAGTGCGTTTGTCGTCATAATCCATGGCGATCAACCACTTCAGTAACGTAATATTTGACTGTAGATACTCTATAACCGGTTCTTTATTCAGGCGCACGGTGCAACCAGCCGCAGAACGTTCCGCCGAGGCATCAGACAATTCAAAAGCTTGCTCTACCTTTAAATCGGGTAGACCTTCAATCTCCAAAATTCGACCGGAAAAGACATTCTTCTTGTGCTCTTTCGCAACCGTCAAAAGCCCCTGCTGTATGGCGACATACGGTATGGCGTTGACCAAGTCACGCAAGGTAACCCCAGGCTGCATTTCTCCTTTAAAACGCACCAAAACAGACTCTGGCATATCTAGCGGCATTACGCCCAGTGCGGCGCCAAAGGCCACCAAACCTGAACCTGCTGGAAAACTAATGCCTAGCGGGAAGCGAGTATGTGAGTCGCCCCCCGTGCCCACGGTATCGGGCAATAACATGCGATTTAACCAAGAATGGATGACACCGTCGCCAGGTCGTAAGGATACCCCACCACGATTGTGCATAAATTCTGGCAAGTCATGCTGTAGACGTATATCGATCGGTTTCGGGTAAGCCGCGGTATGACAAAAACTTTGCATGACCAGGTCGGC
>JBGMRO010000053.1:4228-6219 GCA_048061555.1 Thiohalomonadales bacterium
GATTTCTCCGGCAAAGGGTTTTATAGTCACCACATCACCGGTATTGAGTTTGCTGACATCACATTCGATCGGCAAGGCACCTGAATCTTCAGCGGTATTATAAAAAATGGGCGCAATGCTGCCGCCAATGATTACCCCACCCTGACGTTTGTTGGGCACATAAGGGATATCTTCACCCATATGCCACAGGACGGAATTGATCGCCGATTTACGTGAAGAACCGGTACCCACCACGTCCCCGACATAGGCCAAGGGATGGCCTTTGCTGCGTAGCTCTTCGATTACCTGCAATCCGTCAGGTATTTTACTCACCAACATACTCATGGCATGTAACGGGATATCTGGACGACTCCAAGCCTCTGACGCCGGCGATAAATCATCGGTATTGGTCTCACCAGGAACCTTAAATACAGTCACCGTGATACTCTCCGCCAATGGCTGGCGATCGGTAAACCAACTCGCTTCAGCCCAGGCGTCTATAACCTGTTTGGCAAATTCATTGTCTTGCGATTTTTCAAGCACATCGTGATACGCGTCAAAGATCAATAATGTGTGCTGCAGTGCCTTGACCGCAATCGGCGCCAAGCCTGGATCGTCGAGTAAATCGATCAACGGATGGATGTTATAGCCCCCTAACATGGTACCGAGTAACTCGGTCGCCTGTATCGGTGTAATAACTGGGCAAGTCTGCTCACCCTTAGCGACCGCGGACAAAAATGCGGCCTTTACGTAGGCGGCTTGATCGACACCCGGTGGTACACGATGGGTCAATAACTCCAATAAATAAGGCCCCTCGTCCGCGGGTGGCCGCTTGATCAGTTCTACCAAGGCCCCGGTTTGCTTTGGGTCCAAGGCCAGTGGAGGCAAGCCCAATTTGGCCCGTTCTGCAACGTGCTCGCGATATTCTTCTAACATTTGTTATCTACACTCGTTTATTAATGGTCGGTAAAAATATAGTTACCGGCTCAAATTGTTATAAGTTATTGTATATAATACACTCCAGACAGCGGCATTTCTTGACGTATACTGTCCATAGTCAACAATAATTATATCAGTAGTGCAGATAAAACGCCCCAATACGTTTTGAATACATCCCGCGCCGAAAATTAGGTTATGATGCGGCGTTAAAATGAGTGCAAGGAGCATGGTATGCAATTGAGCCCACTAACTGCAATTTCTCCGATCGATGGCCGCTATGCGGGCAAGTGTCTAGCGTTACGGCCACTATTTAGTGAATACGGGCTTATAAAACAACGAGTTAATGTAGAGGTTCGCTGGTTGCTCGCGCTCGCGGATTGCCCCGAGATCAAGGAAGTACCCCCAATAGATATCGCGACCACGCAACAATTGCTGGCGCTAATAGATGAATTCAGCCTCAGCGATGCGGAACGAGTCAAGCAAATTGAGTCTGAGACTAACCACGATGTCAAGGCAGTCGAGTATTTTCTTAAGGAGAAGATCAACGCGATCGATGCACTCAAAGGAATCTCTGAATTCATCCACTTCGCCTGCACGTCCGAAGATATCAATAATCTTGCCTATAGCTTGATGTTATTGGAAGCGCGACGCTCGCAGCTCCTACCCTGGATGGACAAGATCATCTCCGCAATCCGAGACCTCTCCCATCGCTTTGCCGGCCAGGCGATGCTAGCCAGGACACACGGCCAAGCGGCTACACCCACCACCACGGGTAAAGAAATGGCCAACGTCGTATATCGTTTGCAACGGCAAAGGCAGCAAATCAGTGACGTGCCGATAATGGCCAAAATTAATGGCGCGGTCGGTAACTTCAACGCCCATTTATCGGCCTATCCCAATGTCGATTGGCCCGGAATTGCGGAAAATTTTGTCACCAGCATGGGCCTGAACTGGAACCCCTACACCACGCAAATTGAACCCCATGACTACATCGCCGAGCTGTTCAATTGTGTGGAACGTTTTAACAATATCTTGACCGACTTTAATCGGGATATGTGGAGCTATATCTCGAT
>JBGMRO010000053.1:6319-9870 GCA_048061555.1 Thiohalomonadales bacterium
ATAGGCAAGATCGAGATTAACCAGGAACAAATACACGCCGATCTGGAAAATAACTGGGAAGTCTTGGCCGAACCGATACAAACGATCATGCGTCGTTATGGCATAGAGAGCCCATACGAAAAACTCAAGGAACTCACCCGAGGGCAACGAATAACCCAACAGTCTCTACAAAAATTTGTGAGCGAATTAGCCATCCCCGACGATGCCAAAAAATATCTGTTGGAGTTACACCCCGCGACCTACCTCGGCAATGCGCAACAGCAAGCAGAAAGTATATAATCTGCAATTCCATTGCCTTGGTCCCGCCGCAAAGTGACACCCATTAACCATACCCATAAAACATGGATTCTAATGTATGAGACGATTTAGCAGTATAGTCTTCGATAGGATGTTGCCCGCCCATAATCCCGACAAATACTCTACACGTCTGCGTCACATCATATTATTACTGGTCCTTGCGTCACTACCCGCCCTAAGTAGTTGTGGTGATGGAAACCCGCGGTTGGATCAGACCGGGGTCGAGGCAGCGACCGTAGCTTCTTCGTGTGATGGGCATTGCGCAACCGATTCCAGTCTATCGCCGCAAGCTACTTTGTTGACCCAGCAGAATGTTGCATTGATTGTTTCCCAAGCGGTCGCAGAGGCTGAAAAAAGACAGCAACAGGCCACGATCGCGGTGGTCGATCGTGTCGGAAATGTATTGGTGGTTTTTCAGATGCTGACCGCAAGCCCCGACATTACTATAAATAGTGACGGCAATACATTGGGCGGTTTGGAAGGTGTCAATATCGTGCCTGCCCACGCCGCCGCGATTTCCAAAGCGATCACGGCCGCTTACCTATCCACGGAGGGTAACGCCTTTTCTAGTCGCAGCTTAAACCAACTCATACAGGAAAACTTTAATCCTGGAGAACTCAATCAGGCCTCTGGAGCACTCTTTGGGATCCAGTACAGTCAATTGGCTTGCTCGGATTTCTCCGAACGTTTTACTGTGGGTGCCAACGTGGGTCCGAAGCGTTCTCCATTAGGTTTGTCCGCCGACCCCGGTGGATTTCCACTATACAAATCGGGCACAGTGGTCGGTGGCGTTGGTGTGATCACCGCTGGTGACTATGGCATTGATCGCGATATCAACGATATGGACCGGGATCTAGACGAGATTATAGCCTGGGCGGCTAGCCGTGGTTTTGCAGCACCGGTGGCTAGACGCGCAGATCGCAGTTTTATCGCGGGTAAAAGCCTACGATTTTCAGATGTGACGTTTACGAATATGTTATCGACTGCAGAAGATGTGCGAGACTATCTAGAGATTAGTGATCCTACGACCGGCGTAGGAAAAGCACTGCTCATTAGTGGTTACTCTAACGGTGACATATTAAGCGGGACCTCTTTCGGTGCCAATATCTCGGGTAACCGCGCCAGTAACGCAGCAGAGTTTATTGATCTTGATGCCTTTGTCTTGGTCGACAATAGTAATGTCGAGCGCTATCCACGTATAGCTGCTAACGACAGCCCGGGCGGTGATAGCGCGAATGCTTTAACAGAAGTAGAAGTGAAACAGATCTTGGCCAGTGCGCTCGGTATCGCTAATCAGGCCCGCTCACAACACCGACAACCCTTAGCGAGCGCTGCCAGGGTCACAATCTCTGTAGTGGATAGCGACGGCATGATATTGGGAATGGTGCATAGTCGAGACGCCCCCGTATTTGGCAGCGATGTGTCGATACAAAAGGCCCGAACTGCGGCATTTTTTTCCCGTAGCGGTGCCGCAAACTCACCGGCCGACGCGCTACGGGCATTGGCAGATCCCGCTTATCTCGATGGTGGCTTGAGCCCGTTACCCGGATTGACAGCAAACTTCGCTCAATATGTCACTGACTTACAAAATTTTCTTGGCGTGGCGACGGTCTTAGAGTCCAATGGCGAGTCTAGGGCTTTCTCTAATCGCGCCATTGGCAATTTATCCAGACCGCATTATCCTGATGGCCCCACGGCGGGTATCGCAGGCCCGTTAAGCAAACCTGCGGGTCAATGGAGTGTCTTTAGCACGGGATTGCAATTAGATTTGATCTACAACGCATTCATTCAACACGTCGCATTTTTGCACGATCCCGATATTGTCACTGATGTCATTAGAAGTTGCAACGGCATAGGGGCTTTCCCTGCATTTGTACCCAATAATCTAATTTCGAGTCTTAGCAATGGCATACAAATTTCTGCGGGTGCCGTGCCTATTTATAGAGGTAATATACTGGTGGGCGCTATCGGTGTTTCCGGGGATGGAAGCGACCAGGAGGATATGATCGCTTTCTTGGCATTGCAACGTGCAAATCAACTACTGTCTACGACAGTGGATAATGCCCCCAGCAACATTCGCGCAGATAAATTGACACCGCAGGGTATACGCTTACGCTATGTCTCCTGTCCTTTCGCACCCTTCAACGGTTCCTCACAGCAAGATGTGTGCAGTGGTAACTAATTTCAAATTCTAACTCCGTGTGCCATGGATCTATAACGGCCCGTAAAAGAAAAAATGGGTAACTACTCCCCCTCTACCGCTTGACATGTGGGCACAAAAAACGTGCCCACCCTACCATTAAACTCAACCTTAAGTCAGTTTTTGTAGGGTGGGCACGTCTTTTTGTGCCCACATACCAATCTAGATATCAACACCAATATAGTAACATCATCTCTTGTTCGGTCTTAAAATTGGCAAAAATTAGGGATGGAGAGAGCAGTTACATTTTTTGAAATAGGCACCGTTATTTGTCTACATTTTAATAAACTTGCAAAGTATTTCGAGAAAGCCTATAGTATTCTTTTTTGTCAACATTACATGCTAATTCGCACAGGTATACACGCGAGTGAATAACACATTTGCACGTCCAACAGATCAGGATCATCAGGTCATCGTTACTTCTGAGATTGCATCAGTAATCTGGGGTAGCCAGGCCGCAGCGATCGGTGAAACCGTCGTGATTACGGTTCATACCCGCTTTGTGGGAAGGGGTTCCTCCATAAATCTGCGTATACAACAAAGCAATGGTAAACAGATCCACAATATAGAACTACCTGTTTACGGTGACCGAGTCAAAACCGAATTTATGATACCCGCTGGGGTCAAAACCGATCTCATCTGTACGGTCACCTTGTCGACCAACGGTAGTCAAAAAGACAGTCTGCCATTACGTATAATCCCTGAGCGTACTATCGATCAATTACGTTGGCAGCCTAGTGATGTTTCCCGCGAAACAATAGTCAATCTTCAGGCACAGGTCACCGGCATTGCTGCGGAAGACACGGTACTTATAAAGATCTATGAGTATTCTGAACAAGGGTTGCACCTCCCCCTAACGCAACTGTATAGCCAGATCGAACAAGACAAAATAGATCTCGACTGGTGCTTTGATTACCCGCAATCTACACAAAACATCGCCACACAGATTCAACAACAAGACGTCAACGACAATTATCGTGTACCGCGATTCTATTGGACGGTTGAACACGATGGACAAACGTATGGTGAGTACACGACGGATCAAGCTGATCCC
>JBGMRO010000053.1:9970-12255 GCA_048061555.1 Thiohalomonadales bacterium
ATTCAAAGCCCTCGTCGTATCAACTAATCGATGCCAGTCATCCGTGGCGTTCAACCTATGCACCGGCACCGGTTAATATCCATCAAGACGTTGTTGCTGCCATCGCCAAGTCATTGTCAAATAAAACCGCCACCCAGCAATGGCAAGAGAACGACTATCGCTATAATTACTACGCAGCACCGCTGGTCGAGGATATGACCGCGCGTTTTTCACAGGAGCAGCTATTACTGGTATTCGATCAGGCAGGGCAAGCCTTACAGGCCTATAGCATTGATGAACATAGCCAACTCCGGGAAATTATCCAGCTCCAAGACCAAGTCCTGCGCAGTGGCCACGTCATTGGCCACATAGAAACAGACGGCCGCGTGCAACTCATACTCGCGGCAAAACATCAATCTGATGAACACCGCTGGCGCATCAATCGCGATGGCCAAGGTCACACGCAACTGGAGCTGTGGACCCGGACCGGTCTAGACATCCTGCCCGAACCCGACTGGTGGGATTGGCAAGTGGTACACTGGCGAGCGAGCGTACGCCATCCAGATATCCTAGAACCTTACGACGTCGTCTTGTGCTATGAGGGACACCCCTTACCCGAGATTGCATTTAGCCTGCGCTATCTCGATCAAAATGGCGAAGCATTCGGTGAGGCCATCCAGGCCCGCAGCGATTTGCAAGGAAACTATCACCTCGCCGACCCTAAGAGCCTCGATGTCATCCTAGAAGTTACCGACCTCAACGACGTCTATGCCAAAGTTCTTGCCCAGCAGGCATCTATCGCATTAGCGCGAGGCAATGTCTCTGATAACGAGAACGACAATGGACGTGCGTTGTATCTGCTCTTGAGTCATTCACCTGAGCTGATACAGGCCATGGTGGCCGTGTATGAGAATGAACAATACCCGCAATTCAACCAGCAACAGGGTTTTGTACAGGATGTTTATAACAGCGGCCTGCTAGCACGAGATGCCTTGGATGTGTTACTGGCATTGGTCGGACTCAATCAGGACCTGACGGTCGTCCCCCTGGCGGATGACGAACAGGCCTATCACATCGACGCAAATCCCAACTACCACAGCGTCGCACCGCATACACAAATCCGTTACCAAATAAAAAGCAAGACCAGCCATGCCGTCCCAGCAGATAGTAACTTCCGCATCGATACCCAGTGGTACGCGCTGTGTGATCCCGAACAGGTACAATCGGGTAAGATCACAGCAGCGGTGCTTAAAGGCCCGACCACAAGACAATGGCGACCCGAAAAGACAGGACAACGGGGTCGGCATCGCTATTGGGGCTGGGACGACAAGCAACTCGGACGGCATCGCATCGTCTGTGTGGTCACCGAGCAAGGCGGTGCACGACCCGCAGCACCGTTGTTGTGTCAATACGAACAATGGGTCGACCGTGTCGACCTCATCGGTAAGGCGGGATTGAAGGGAATCGAGCTAGAAGACCAGATCCATCCCGACGATGCCTTGTATGCCATGGGCCGATTGTATGCAGCGCAACAACCGGCAATCGGTACCAACAGCAGCGTCACCACCTATGATGCGTATCAACAACGACTTGTCCAACTACGCAAAGAGCAAGACAACCTAGAGGAACTCTTCGCGAACAGCGAAGGCAAGACCCGTATACCGATCAAGGCCTACTACACTTCCACGGACCCTAAACAACCGATGCAGATACCCTTGTTGGTATTTATCACTCGACTCAGCGCCAAACAGTGGCAATTAGTCGACTGGACCCACCCCGGTTATTTTTATGGTCACTACAGTTACGTGGTGAGTGTAGACAACGCCAATAAGCAAAACAACGAAGTTGAAAAAGGCGAGACTATTATAAAGGGACTGTTGGCCGACTGGCTCGACGATAACCGTTATTATCAAGGTAGTATTGAAGTCGAAATACCCGTTATTGAGGGCCTAAGCCGTATGGTCTACCGAGACCGGGTGACCACCCGTGGTCGTAGTCAACGACAGCAAATTGCCGATAAGCTGGACCAAGTCGGCTTAGGTTTAACCCTGGCTACCATCGGTTTAATGATAATGCCTATTCCTGGATCACGGCTATTAGCGGCCAAGATTTGGGGTGCCATACTGTTTGCGGGCGCCGGGGTTGCGTCCGGGTCGGCGGCAGCACTACGTCTGTATGACCGCCATGACACCGGTATCAACAACCCCAAGGACGACCTGATTGATGTCTTGTTCGTGGTGACGAGTCTATTGGAAATGGCCGTCGTGGCGCGCGGCATAATAAAAAATACCCAGGCCTGGAAGAAG
>JBGMRO010000054.1:0-12200 GCA_048061555.1 Thiohalomonadales bacterium
CCACCATAGACCCGTTGAGCAAGCTCAATAATTTGAGGTATTTTTTAAGACGCACCACACAAGAGCTCGCTATGGCAGAAAGACACCATGCAAGTTTGTCTTTATTAGGGATTCGCATAGACAATCCCGAGAGAATTCGAGACAGTCATGGTGATAAGACGCTTGAAAAAATTATCCTTTGGACGGTTAATTCACTGTCACCCTTGTTACGCAAAGAAGATATATTAACACATACCAATAAATGTGAATTCATCGTTATTGCACCGGCGACTAACCGGATGTCGGCGGCGATATTCGGCGAACGAGTTCGAAAAAATCTACTTCAGAAAAAATATTTAGAAACCACATTAACGATACCCGTTTCAGTTTCGATGGGACTGATCAACAATATCAGTGACGAAATGGGTGATGCGGAGATAAGTTTACAACTCTTGCGAAACCGCTTGCAAAAGGCACAAGATCTTGGTGGCAACCGGATTTGCGCTTCGGATAAAGTCGCCCGAACCCCAGCGATCCGAAAAAAGGTACAAATTGACAAACAAGAAGCATTAAGAAGTGCGTTGCTATCACTCACAAGCGACATAAGCAGTGATAACTACATCGACATTGCAAAAATTGCGAAGAAGCTTCTACCGTTATTGGATCAAGTCAACCAAGGGTTACACTTAGATCTCGCTGAATATGTCGTTGCATTTCGACAAAAAATTGCCAAACATATCGATTAACGACCGAGTATTCGAGCAACATGGCCCTACCGTGAGATCTCATCAAGATTATTGTCTTGATCATCATCGAGCTTAGTGCATGATGCATCCTCGGGTGGATTATTCTGCAAGCTTGTCTCTTCGTTTGGATGATCGAACGACGCCTCTGAGACCTCGGGATCAACAGTAAAATTATTGTCGTTCAAGTTTGATGGAAAACTTGAACGCACCGTCTCAACCGCATCTAATGATGAAACAATGGGTGCCAGCTTTTCATTCTGTGCCGCCCTTTTGACTTCATTATTTTTTTCATCCACCATCTCGATGCTGAACCCCTCCAGGTCAAACTCTATTCCCGCATTAGTCCCGCCGCCACCGTCTAATTGATACTGTTGTAAAACCGATTCTGATGGATTTTGCTCATTCGAATCGCCATAATTCTCCAGTGTTTTCTCGGGGGTAATGCTTATCTGGGCGGAAAGCATTTCCGGTGGTTCAATATTATGCAGCGCATCGGGTTCCACAAGTTGTTCAGATAACAGAGACGTATCCCTTGAGAAATCATCTTGATGTCCGCAATCCTCTACCTCTTCTTGCCAATCTAAATCATCGACCGTATCGCCTGCTTCATTTGTGTCCAGAGATAAAGGTGCTGCCACTGAAGGCAGTGTGTCGCCCAAGCTATCAGAGGATTTTACATCTAACACCCCTACTTGCGATGCTATTAACGGTACTATTACTGGCACTACGTCTGGCTTATGTTCACCTTCAGGTTCAGATGAATTGTTGGCATGTTTCTTCGACTGATCTGACCCGGCTACACCCTTCTCTTTCTCTACATCGGGCAAGGCGTTTCTAGATAACTCGGGCAAATCGAGTGAATGTTTTGGCACTGAGATATAATACCCTTGTATAAAATCCACGCCAATTTCTCGCAACAGTCTTAATAAGGCAGCATTTTCTACAAATTCAGCAACGGTAGTCTTGTTGACCGATCGCGCAATTTGCGCAATTGACTCAACAATAGCTCTATCGACGGGATCGTTAATCATACCCTGGATAAATACACCATCGATTTTAATAATATCCACGCTGAGATACTTTAGATGGGAGAAGGAACAAAACCCACTGCCAAAATCGTCTAAGGCAAATCGACAGCCCAATTCTTTTAGGTCATTCATAAAACGATTGGCGGTTTCAAGGTTTGCAATAGCGGATGTTTCTGTAATTTCAAATACAATCTTTGTTGCATCAACTTTATAGGCCTCTACCAAACCAGCAATATAGTTACTAAGCTCCAGATCTTCCAGGGTTTGACCGGACAAATTTATGGTAATGGTCAACGGTCGCCCCATCTGCGAATATTTTGCGTGATCCGCCAATGCTCGTTTTATCACCCAACGATCAATATCACGCATAAGATTAAAGCGTTCAGCGGTAGGTAAGAAAACTTCTGGAGAAATCATATTTCCACGCGAATCGGGTAGTCGCAACAGCACCTCATAACGTAGTTCATTAATATCCTGTGTCTCTAGAATAGCGGGCCACAATGTTCCTTCACCTTCGGGTAGATTGTCAAAATCGACATCGGCAAGGGACAGGATCGGCTGATAATACAATTCAAATTTGTCATTCTTTAGCGCATCATGTAAACGTGCAGACCAACCCAACTCAATATCCATTGAGGAAATTTCATCGTTGTCGGCGTGAAAAAAGTGTGTGGTATTTCTGCCGCGACTCTTCGCGATGTGACACGCAATATCCGCGTTTGCCAGCACTTCACCCGACGCCCGTGTATTTGCCGTAATATAGGCTACGCCAACACTGGCATTGACTTTATACATCTTACCCGCATGGACAAATTGGTAAGCTTCTAATACATTACGAAAATTATCAGCCGCTAAATACGCATCTTGCTCGTCGACATTGCGCATAATGACGGCAAATTCGTCCCCACCAATACGGGCGAGTGTATCGGCGTCTCGTAAACGAGAGCGAAACTGGTTACCTACGTCGACCAACAATTTATCTCCGACCATATGACCCGCGGTATCATTAATATACTTAAATCTATCTAGGTCTATATATAATAAGGCACTATTTTCATCACTTCGTTTTAGGCGACTGACTTCCTGTATCAGCTGTTGCTCAAAATAAGTTCTATTGGGTAATTTAGTTAAAGGGTCGTGCGTAGCCTGCCACTTTAGTTCTTCCAACAACAATCGCCGTTCGGTCACGTCGCGGAACGCAACCACAGACCCTTCCAGTTTTTCGTTGTGATACAGAGGATATACCGTGCATTCTACGGAAATACCTCTACCATTGGCATGATTGAAGTTTGTCGCCCAGGCATGTAATTGTGTACCCGTCTTATAGGCGGTCTGTAAGTTGCAGGTCTCGGTCGATTTCAGGCCACCCTTTTCTGGTATATTGTGAAATATACTATAGGCTGACTTTCCTATGAACTGCGTATCTTCCTGATGACCTAAGATGCGTTTTGCCGCCGGATTGATAAAAATAATGTTACCTTCGCAAGTAACGCCGTATACCCCTTCCCCGACTGAAGTAAGGATACCTTGCAAATGCTCATGATCCTTTTTTATATTTCTCATTGCCACAATGGAACGACTCATCGCCTTGAGTCGGGCAATAAATAATTCTTTGGGCTCATTCTTAAACATACATTCTACCGCGCCAGCGGCGAGTGACGATATTATGGCTTTATCAGAATAAGTGCCGGTAATAATTGCTGAGGTAATTTCAGCAGTTTTCGAATTTTGTCGTAGCTTTGCACACAATACATCGCCAGTTCCATCCGGCATATAATAGTCGGTTATAACAATATCGTAATCGTTGTTTAAGGCCTTTTCCATAGCCTCAGATACACAAGAGGCGGTATCGACGAGATAACCGTTGTTTTTTAGCAGACGCCTATAGGTCACTCGTATGGTGGGCGAATCATCCACAAACAGAACTTTTAGATTGCCTTTCTGGGGTTGTGTGAGAATTTCAGAGACACTAATGGCTGGCGCATTTAAGACCAATGATTTTAGGGCATCTATAAATTCTTGATATTCGTCCCATAATACCAACGCCGTATTACTGCGCTTGGTTGCCCAGGAACGCTCCGTAGTTTCAGCACGATGGGACAACACAATAACGCCCATATCGTGATTTTGCGGCTCCATAAAGGCACTATACAATTCGTCGGCATATTCATCGGTTCTGGCAGGCCAACCCAGAATGACTCCATCGACTGCATTGTTAGCCTTCATCTCTAAAAATGTCTTTAGACCTTCTAAAAAGCTACCAACGTCTGTGACATGATAACCCGCATCTCTCGCTAGCGTTTTAGCTGCGTGCCGAAGAGTCGCGGATACTTCGATGAGTAATATACGTTTCATTAAGGCTTATACCGTTTGTATTCGATTTGGAACAAGGCATATACGAAGATAACGTTTTCTGTTGTATGCCTACTTAACATTTAATTACATAAATAACGGGGACTTATGGCAATAATTTAATACTTCATACAAAAACTAAAATTGCTCAAGCACACCTTAATATCGGATTCTTAAGGAAAAGTTTTAATAAAAATCGCACGCTGTGATCAATCCAGGTACGATATAACACAACTAAAAAGCAATACTTACGCCAATCTATGCCAATATATGGAAATAAACTGCCGTAGCGGGTGATATTAGGGTGTTAAATCAATATTTAGCCAGCGGACCACTGCTCTATAATCTTAAATTGTAACTACTCACCCCACCTTAATATTGGCTAATTTTAAGACCGAACAATAGATGGCGTTAATATTTTGGTGTTGATATCTAGATTGGCATGTGGGCACAAAAAGATGTGCCCACCCTACAAAAACTGTCTTAAGCATGAGTTAAATAGTAGGGTGGGCACGTTTTTTGTGCCCACATGAAACGCTGTAGAGGGGTGAGTAGTTACTAATATTTTCGATAAACAATTCGGTAATACGGCTTGATTACTGTTTAATTAAAGTCTTTATTTGCTGTTCCATTTCGGCAATCTTTCCATCGCGAAATCCTAAATGCTCATAATGTATGCTACCATCACGACCAACTAGATAGCTGCTCGGCATACCCTTAACTTTATATAGACTCGCCGTACTGCCCTCTGGATCATAGGCTATAGTGAAATTACTGGGCACGGCCTTCAGAAACTCATGCGCAAGCCCCTTTTCTTTATCCAAATTTATGGCTATCACCTGAAAACCTAGATCACCGTACTTTGATTGCATTTTGCTCATCCAAGGAAAGGATTTTCGGCAAGGGACACACCACGAGGCCCAGAAGTCCAAATAGATAACCTGGCCCTTGTATTCGCTGAGGCTCACCTTGCCTGCGTCACCCGCCAAATTGAAATTCGGTGCGGCAGTGCCAGCATAGACTGAAGTAGAGAATATGCTGAATATAATCAAAACCCTTAAGATATGCGTCATTAGGTCAACCTCTAAATTGTATTAGACAGAGTGGGTATTACTACAATCGATTTAACTTAATGTCTTCAGACTCACTAAGCGGTACCTACTCGTAATTTATAGGGAGATTGCTAGCAATAGCCGTGCCACGGAATTCTATACGCCCCATGACCAGAAATCTAGTCACAATGCTAATGGACATTCTTGCGGTTTAATACATCAGGCAAGGTAAAACAAAATAGTTACTTACTAATAAGACGCCCGGGGCTTTCTGACTACAATATTTACAATCTCCAGACTTCGTAACGTTTCTCTATTTGACGGAAAAACACCCTTTCAAAGACGTAGGAAACGCCCCCAATCAGTACAATACCCAACATGACTTGGCGTTGATTGCCTATTTCCCCCCCCATGGAGACCATCCACCCTAATCCTAGTGTCGCCCCGATCATTTCTGCTGCGACCAGCGCACGCCACGCCTGACTAAAACCAATACGCAATGCGGCAGTAACAAACGGCAAACTCGCCGGTAAATAAACGTATAAAAACAATTGAAATCTCTTGGCTCCCAAGGCACGTGCGGCGCGTACCTCGCCCCCCTGGATGGTCAATATACCCTCCATGATAGTCAATATCATCGGGTTCACCGCAGATATAAAAATAACGACAACAATTGTGGTGTAACCAATACCAAAGATAATTAGCATCATGGGTGCCCACGCGATGGGGGGTATTGCCATAAACAAACCATTAAGCGGGACTAAATATTCACGAAAACCCTTGTAGAACCCAGCCATAAAACCACAGAATATTGAAACAATAATAGCGGCGCCAAAACCCCCGACTTCCTCAAGAAAACTCGCCCATAAATGCTGCCACAGTTCTCCTGAGACTGCCCACTCGTAGCCCTCTATTGCAACATGCCAAGGTTGCGGTAGTATGTAAGCGGGGAAAAAAGACGCCACCATCATCCACACGATTAGCAGTGACGGAATAGAAAACCACGACCACGAGAATGAAGGCCAGCTTATCGACTTTTTCTTTGCTACCACTTCTTCACTAATTGTACTCAATGATTTTTCCTTCGTAATGAAATTTAGGGCATACTTTTCAAACGGCAGTTTCAGACATGGGTCAATATATGACCACGAAAAAACCTTAACGAGTCCTTTGGCTTAATAAAAAATGGGAAAAAGCATAACACTCGCGCAGTTATTGAATCGATTTAGCGTAGCTCAAGTCCACGATATCTGTCGCCTTAAGTTTTTTCTTTATATAACCCAAATCGTATGAATAATTCATTAGATTCTGGATAAAATCGACGTCCTTTTTGGTTAAATCCCACTCCCAACCCAAACGTGTCCTAGCTTGTTTAACAATGTCGGTGGCGGGTAGGGTTTTGCCCGTTATGGAATTTTTAATATTTTTCAGCTTAAATGCCTTGGCGATTATTTCATTGCCAGCATCTGGGCTAGAATTTAAGAACTCCACCGCACGTTTATGCGCCAACAACACTTTTTTTACCGCCGATTTTTTGTTCTTTAAGGCATCGGGCATAGCCATAATAATGTACCAAGGATATTTAGGCACTGCCTTATTCATGTCAAATATCACTTTACTTTCGCCGCGCAGAACATATTGACTGGTGAAGGGTTCCCAAATAAATGCACCATCGACGACTTTAGATTCTATCGATGGACCCATGCTACCCGGCTTCATAGGGATAACCTGTAAATCTTTGTCCGGTACCATCCCAGCCGCTTCACCCAATACATAGCCGCGTAGCAGTACATCCATACCACTACCCTTACGCACACCGGCCATTTTTTTACCACGTAGATCGCTTAGAGAATTTATACCAGAATCGTTACGCACCAATACCGAAGCCTGTCCATAATTGACCTTTGCCAAAATTCGACTCTCTAATCCACGAGAATACCAGTGATAAACGGGAGGTGAGCCAATATAGGCCATGTCCAATTCACCTGCCGCCAAGGCCTGGTGTACTATAGGCCCGCTGGTGAAAGAAATTATCTCTGCGTCCAAACCCACGGCATCAAAGTAACCTTTTTCCTTCGCAATAACGATCGGGGCATTTGCCATCGCGAAGACCCAGCCAATCTTGATTTTTTCTTTAGCCGCATTGGCGACACCAATATTAATCACTAACAACAATGCACAAACGACTACTGAGGTAATTCTTTTCACAATGCGTCTCCTTTTGGGTACGTGTCAAACGTGGCCCTTGTTTAGCTGAGTTTTTGCTTAGCAGCGACTTCGGCGATATCGGCAATAAGCTGCTTCTTATATTGCCAAAATAGGTCGCTGGTTCGAGTGACCGGTCCAGATCGTGGGCGTGGTAAATCGTTTTGCAGATCCTTGAATATGCCGCCCGGGGGTTTATTGAGCACTAGGACTCGGTCAGATAAATAAATGGCTTCATCGATATCGTGGGTAATAAAGACCACCGTTTGACCCAATTCATCCCACAAACGCAGCAATTCGTCGTTCATGACCTCGCGGGTTATCGCGTCTAATGCGCCAAAGGGTTCGTCCATTAACAATAATCTCGGCTCCATCACCAATGCGCGGGCTAAGGAAACACGTTGTTGCATACCGCCAGACAAGGCCCTGGGTAAATAGTCTTCAAAACCGGCCAGTCCTACCAATTCTAAATATCTAGTGGCCTTTTCACGCATTTCTTTGGCATCCAATTTACCTTCCATTTTAAGACCAAATTGGACATTCTCGACGGTAGTCAACCATGGGAACAACGTTGCCTGCTGAAAGACATAACCAAAGTGTGGGTCTTCTGGAGAAATGGCCTCACCACGTAACTTTACCGTGCCACTATCGGGTTCGAGAAACCCGGAAAGTAAATTGAGTAAGGTTGTCTTACCGCAACCGGATGGGCCAATAATCGATAAAAATTCGCCGGGATTGACTTCGACAGGTAGTCCATCGAAAATCGGTGCGCCTTGATTATAGGAAAAATGAACCTTATCGATAATAAGCTTATCGCCACCTACGTGTTCTATTTCAGACACTAAATCTCCTTACCAATAGTCACGGCGGACTAATCACCAACGTGACTACCATTCTAGGGTATAATAATCGTATAGTTTTATATGTTAGAAATCTCTAGAGGTACACTACTAGAGGTACACTAGTAGTACAAGGCTGTTGAGACTTACTATCTTAAGGAGACCACATTAAAGCGGAGTCCTGAGTTAAAACCAACTCGAAAATAACTGTCAGGATTTATTAATTAATTATTAGGATGTATTAATTAATAGTACGGCTAAACGGTAATTCATGCTATCTGAAATGTGTGTATGACTCTAGTACTAAATCACGCTAAATTATATAAAGCTCACGTCTGCCTATCTTCTAATTCTCGCGCACGCCTATCTTCTAATTGTTGCACTATCTTAGTCTGTCATCTAGCCGACAAATTTAAATGACTTGAAATGTAATCTTTTACTAGCAACATGCTACAAACACGTAAGCTCTATTTTTCAAAATTAAATGGCGGCACTAAGACGTTACCATTTTCTAGAAGCCAATGCCATGTTCAGTGATTATTACCCGCTAACATATAGATTCAAAAAACTCCGCATTCTGAATATATATTGCACGCTGCTCAGTACGCAAGACGCCTTGTTTCTTAAGGTTGCCTAATACCGTGGTTACGGTCTGCCGGCTAGTGCCTATCATATCGGCCATTTCTTGGTGGGTCAGTGGAATATCTAGAAAAACGCCTTTATCATAGGTTTTCCCATATCTGGAGCCAAGTCTCGTAATGAGCTTTATCACACGAGAAGTGACGTCGTCCGAGGCTAGATTCAACAAAACATCGCCCAGCTCACGGAGTCTACCGCTTAGCAGTTCTATGACTAATTGCGAAACATCGGGGTGTGTACGCAGAAAGGCCTGAAAGTCTGTATGCTTTATCGAAAGAACATCAACAGGAGTACACGCGAGTGCGTTGACTTCACGATTTTCTCTACGTAGGACCTCAGCCAGGCCAAAGACTTCGCCCGTAAAGCAAAACCACAATATAACCTCTTTACCCTCGGCAGAGAGCTCATAAATTTTGACTCTACCATCTAGCAAGATAGACACATCATCACTATTGGAGCCAACATGGAATATCATCTCATCTTTGGCGTAAGATTTTTTGCAACCTATCGCAAACAATTGTGCTCGATCTTGTTGCGATAGGCTACTCAGGAAATCCGTAGAGAGTCGGCGTGCAAAGTCTTTCATTTTTACGTTTCCGGTTTATCTATCCTTGTCATTTTGATTAACTGTCAGCTAGCTGACTTACCCATAGACCTGATCCATGATGATATATCAACAAGTCCATATAGTTTTTGGCTATATAAAGCGAGTTCAATGGTGTTTGGTGTTCTAGAGTATTTCCCTAAGTCGCTACCTGATTGCTTCGCTGAATCAAGCGGTAAGTATATCAATTTAACGGGACTCCTGGAGTAAATAAATACGTGATACTCTATTTGGTGCCGGCATTCTAGTACCGGAAAAATATATTTTTCCGTTATATTTTTCGCTCGCAGTTTTCTTTGAGTATTTACTATTAATATTTTCCCGGCGTCTCTCCACTCAATCGTCGATTCTAGCAAATTAAGTGCTTGTTATAGAGCTTCCTGCAATCACTAATGGGTAACACAGGCCCATGGGATAATTTAACGGCCTACAGACAGCGAGCGGTAAAACGACGATTCGTTACTTAGACTATACCTAGTAGCACAGACAAAAACTATGACTTAATTACGGTGGCTTGTGCCAAATATATTAGCAACTACTAATATTTAGAAGAAACGAGGCGATGTAGATGAAAAAAATGACTAAAAAAGAATTGGCGCAAAAACTGGGTGACTATACTGCACCAATTGGATTGTATGAAAAGACCAAGGATATGCCATTCCTCGGCAAAGTGACCTGCAATATTGATCGTTTAGTAGCCGGTTCTTGGGATGAAGTCCTGTTAGATGTAGAAGTCGGTGCATCGGGTATCGCCGATGGCGCTTGGGTCAAGGCGACATTCAAATTTTATTCCGATTGGGCCCTGTTTCAAACTAGTGATGCGAAAGCCGCCAATTACGTCTCTGCGGAATACCACGCCTGCGAGACCCTGCCGGGTCAAACAGACGCGACCGTGCAATCATTGAAGGTCCGGTTTGATCAAAAAGGCCATGAGCGCCCATTTCAGAAGGCCATTATCGTCGATATTGTCGATGGATTTGTCAAACCCGGTGACCATATTATTATTCGCATGGGAGACAGACGCGGTGGCGGACCCGGTACACGGGTGCAAACCTTCGTCGAAGAGGGTTTTCAGTTTCGTTGTTATATCGACCCACTGGGGACATCACGGTTCGCACCTATACCTGGCGACATAAAGATCGATGTCGTACCTGGCAAACCCGAGAAACTCGTCTTGGTTGCCCCTCGTGCCTTGCAACCCGGTGAAAGCCCGATGCTAAGGGTACGTATAGAAGATATTTGGGGAAATACCTGTTGGGACTGTCCCGGTGTAGTCCAATTTACCGGCCGAGTTGAAGGAAAAGAGATCTACTCGAAAGATATAAATGTAAGTGAAAAAGGTTGGGCGATTGGGGCCTTAGATGACTTGCCAAAAAATTTGGTAGGTGAATTGGAGATTCAGGCCCAATTAAAAGACCACCCGGCCGTTTCTTCGAGTACTTTTTATATTACCTACGACAAAAATCTACCCTTCAAACGCAGTTTTTTTGGCGATCTACACGTACATTCAGATGATACGGTCGGCACCAATAATACCGTTTACAACCTGACCTACGGCAAGGATGTCGCCGGTCTGGACGTGCTCGGGTATACCGCAAACGATTTCCAAATCACCAAAGCACGTTGGGAAGCAGCCGTTAGCCTGTGCAAAGAATTAACCGTCGATAATGAATTCGTCTGCTACCCCGGCACCGAATGGTGTGGTAACTCTTGTGCGGGTGGCGATCATAATGTCATTTTCCTACACGACAAACAACCCGAATTCCCATTCGATAAACAAGGCAATGTATGTCGATCATTTGAGTGGAACGAAGATATGGACGGAGAAAATCTGCAACCCGGTGCCTGGCCATTAGAAGAACTGTACGCGACCTACATCCACGATCCAGAGGGACATTTATTGATGCCACATGTCGGTGGTAGACGCTGCAATATGGATTGGCACCACCCCGTATTGGAACGCCTGGTAGAAATAGAATCGGCGTGGGGTCACTTTCCCTGGTTATACGAGGACGTCATGAGAAAGGGTTATAAACTCGGCGCCTCGGCCAATGGAGACGAACATCGCGGACGCTGTGGCGGCGGAGTACCTGGTACCGCCGTATTTGGCACCAAGGGTGGTGTTACCGGCATTATTGCAGATACGCTCGATCGAAAAAATATTGGCGTTGCCTTACGCGCCCGACATACCTGGGCCACCACCGGCGAACGACTAGTTGGCTTAACCCGCTGCGGTAAGCATCTGCAGGGGGATGAATTTGATCACAAAGGCGCCGCTGCGATCGATTATCGCTTTCTTGGGGATGAGGGCTGGGATGAAATCGCCGCGTTTGACCATACTGGCTGCATCTGGAAACGAAATCTGCAAAAAGAACTGGCTTTTTCTACACGTAAGATACGTATCCGATGGGGTGGCGCTAGAATTAAGGACCGCTATCGATGGGCAGATTGGAAGGGGAAAATAACTATTTTAAACGGTGTCATTAGTAATTTCCAGGGTTATGGTTTTGAACACAAGGAAGAGAGCTGTTGGCGTAGCAGTGGCACTAGTATCGAGTTTCGTTCCGACACCTATGGTGATGCCGATACGGTCGAGATTGAACTAAGCAATCTGGAGAACTGCAGCATACGTATCGAGGGCACTATAGATGGTTACGTGAAGGTCGGTGATCCACTGCAAGGAAACCCGTTTACCCATTGCCCAACGTTCAACCTAGAAGTCTCCGGCAAAGAATTACTCGACAATATTGACGGTG
>JBGMRO010000055.1:0-12184 GCA_048061555.1 Thiohalomonadales bacterium
CTTCTAATTCTGCAAACAACGCAGAACAAGAATTACTAAAAAATCGGCACAACGATGAGATTGGAGAAATAGACCGTTTGTGGATGGACACTAGTTAGTCTCGGTCGAACTTGACAATTGTTGGTCTGGGATGTTTAACTCTTTGCACTATGGATCGCATGACGAATCGCTCGACGAAAAATTTATTGATCTATGTTCTATTGCTCACCACGCTCTTCTCTGGTGTCGCCTTCGCGTGGGATACCGACCCAGAGGCGATGGTGGGTCATGACCAGGCCAAAATTGATCTACTGACGGGCGACGATCACAATCACCCCGAGGGAACCACCCACCACAATGACCATTGTTGCCACGGTATCGCTCACTTAGTCGGCATTATCACACAATCCGACCTACATTTTTTCACCAACAACAATTCCAAAATCGTTAATCTAGATTCTGCCATTACCAGCCACTATCTGACACCTTTCCTTCGACCTCCCATAAGTTAATCCGTTGTGTAGTCACCCTACGGTTACTCACAAGCTGTTATTACCTTCTGCTCTGCCGCGTAGTACCACATAGTCGCAATCAGCATTGCAGCATGGAAAGTTTGTGACACGCTACCTGTTGTTAAGCTTGACGGAGTTTCATTATGTTTTTTTTACGGTTATTTTGCACGGGCCTGTGTTTCGGCCTGGTCTTTCCTGTGTGGACAAGTGTGTTGGCAAAACCACCCACAGCCACAAAAAAAGAAGTCGTTGTATCCAAAACCACATCGACGCCCGACGACAGGGCATCACTAAAGGCATTTATAGAACTGATATGGGCGGATAGTCCAGCGGTACTAGAACGCCAGGCCCAATTTGAAGCGGCGCAGGCGCGTGCCGACGGTGCTGACAAACCTTTACATAATCCGGTATTGGCACTCGACACCGAACAAACAGATATCAATACTTCCTTTGTGGATTATAGCCAAACCCTGGATTGGAGCAACAAACGCGGGGCCAGAACACAAGTCGCTACGCAACAGGTAAAAACCGCATTAGCAGACTTGATGCAATCCCGCCAGCTCACGGCCATCGAAGCCCTGAACGCCTTATCGCTGTATTACACGGCGCGAGATATGCGTAAGTTGACGCTACGTGGAAGCGAGCTCATGAAAGGATTCAAAGACACCATGGATCAACGCCAAACTGCGGGTGACGTGCGCGCGTTAGATATTACCCTGGCCCAACTGGCCTATAGCGAGGCATTGATGAGACTGGCGGCGAGCGAAAGCGCAATGGCCGAAGCCAAAGCCGCCGTGCAGGCGGTTAGCGACATAAACGACGCACAGTGGCCGCCTCTTCCGAATAAATTGGCCGCACCCCCCAAATATACGGACGAAAAATTGCTCGACGCCCTACCCGAACTTGTCGTATTGCGCAGTCGTTTAGCGGCTGCCAAGGCGCGCATTAATATTGCAAAAAGCGAACGCCGTATCGATCCGACTTTTGCGCTTCGTGCAGGCCGAGAAGATACCGAAAATCTGTTTGGCCTGAGCGTCGAATTCCCGCTGTTTATTCGCAACAATTTCAGCGCCGAGGTCGTGGCGACATCGCAAGATGCGATCGCCATGGAGCAGTCTTATCGTAACGCCTATCGCCGTGCCAAGGCACGTATGAGCGGGGCATTGGGACGATTTCAGAATACCCATCAAGCCTGGCGCACCTGGGTGGCCGGCGGTCAGCAGGCCTATCGCAAACAACATGATTTGCTGCAGCAGATGTGGCAGGCAGGCGAACTCAGCGCCACGGATTTTCTTATCCAGGCGAAACAGAACATTGATACACAATCCGCCGCGACCGCATTACAAAGCGAGTTTTGGCAGGCGAAGATCGCCTGGTTAGCCGCGTCCGGCCAAGTTGAAACATGGCTCGGTCTGGAGAATCTCGGCAACGAAACAAATTCTGGAGAATCCAAATGAACAAAATTTTACTGCGATTGACACTTTTGAGTTTCGTGTTTTCCTACGCGGCCCTGGCCGAGGAAAATAAACCTAATCCGTCGATGAAAGCCACCGCCCCCACCCCTATGGCAATAAATGTAGCCAGTCGAGACGGCAAACAAATCGAGACGGATGGACATGAACATGACGTAGCAACAGGCGATCATGCAGCCGAGGCCGGCGCGCACAAAGAATCTGGCAATGAACATGACAACGATCATGACAACGATCACGGGCATGACGACATGCGCAAAGATGAACACGACCCTAAGGCCGAAGATACTAGCCACACCAGCGACGCGGATGAACATGGGCACGAGTCCGAGTCCGGTGGTCACAAGGAAGGCGCCGACGCACACGAAGAATCTGGCGAGGATGGCCACGGGCATGGCGAAGCCGCCAGTGATGCGGAGTTGAGCAAAGAACAACGTTTAATGGCCGGCATCGAGACGATGGTCGTCACACGTCAATCCTTGGGTGAACCGATATTGGCCCCGGGTGAAGTCACCCTGAATAAGTATCGCACTAGCAAAGTCACCCCACGCATCTCCGCACAAGTCAGTAAGCGCTATGCCCGTTTAGGCAATATAGTAAAAAAATTAGAACCCTTGGTCACCCTTTCCAGTGTGCAAATGGCTGAGGCGCAGGGCGAATTATTACAAACCAAGACCGAGTGGCGACGGGTCAAAAAACTGGGGCGTAAGGTCGTCTCCGAGAAACGCTATGTGAACGCAGAAATCACCTATCAGCAAGCCTATGCCAAGGTGCAAGCCTACGGCATGATAGAATCACAGATCAAAAAAATCCTCGCCAGTGGTGATGCTAGCAAAGCGACCGGCGAGTTCACGCTGTTGGCGCCACAGGATGGCACCATCATTAATGATCAATTTATCCTGGGTGAATTTATCGAACCCGGCCGCATCTTATTCGAAATCAGCGACGAAAGTACGCTCTGGGTCGAGGCGCGAGTCACCCCGGAAGACGCCTCAAATATCGTCATCGGCACGCGCGCGCAAGTCAAGGTGAATAAAAAATGGTCCATCGGAAAAGTTACCCAAGCCCGCCATACGCTAGATGAAGTAACCCGTACCCTCGCCATTCATATTGAGATCGCTAACCCCGAAGACAGACTGCACCCAGGACAATTTGTCAGCGTCGTTATCGAAGGAAAGTCGAAAAAAGAAGGCATCGCTGTGCCCTTAACTGCAGTATTGCGTGCCCCCGATGGGGACTGGCAAGTCTTTGTCGAGGTCGCACCGGGTCGTTTCGAGCCTAAAGAAGTGGAGGTATTAAGCACCGCAGGAAATATCGTGTTGATATCCGGCATCGCCGCAGGTAGCACTATCGTAAAAACAGGTGCCTTTTTTGTCCAATCCGAAATCGCCAAAAGCGGTTTTGAAGTGCACAACCACTAAAGGGGCCCTATCATGTTAAATTCTGTTATTGACTTAGGTGTCAAGAACCGCCTGTTGGTGGTATTGGCCCTGCTCGCCATCTTTGTCGGCGGCGCATTAATCTTACCCAAGCTAAATCTCGACGCCTTTCCCGATGTGACCAACATCCAGGTACAGATCAATACCGAGGCACAAGGTCTTGCCGCCGAAGAGGTCGAACAGCTGATCACTTTCCCGATCGAGGCCGTGATGTATGCACTGCCCGATGTCGAGGAGGTTCGCTCGATTTCAAAGACCGGTCTATCCGTAGTCACCGTGGTATTTAAAGAAGGCACCGATATTTATTTCGCCCGTCAATTGGTATTCGAGCGACTACAGGCTGCAAAAGAACAAATACCCGATGGCATCGGCACACCCGGCATGGGACCTAATACGTCAGGTCTGGGCCAAGTGTATCAGTATGTCTTATTGGCGGAAGAAGGTTCAAAATATGATGCCATTGCACTACGCAGTCTCAATGACTGGGTGGTCAAACTACTATTGATGCCGGTTTCCGGAGTTACCGAGGTACTTTCTTTTGGTGGTGAAGTACGCCAATACCAGGTGCAACTCAAACCACAGCGCCTATTGGCCTATAAACTGACGAGTGATGACGTAGCCGAGGCCATCACCGCCAATAATCGTAATGCCGGCGGTTGGTATCTAGACCGTGGTGAAGAGCAATTGGTTATTCGTGGTGTCGGTTGGATCAGTAGCGGCGAAGCCGGACTCCGCGATATCGGTAATATCCCATTGCTAGATGTAGACGGTGTCTCGGTCAGGGTCAGCGATGTCGCACGGGTCGAGTTTGGCCCCGAGATTCGCCAAGGCGCGGTCACCATGACGCGGCGCGATAGCTCGGGTAAACCCCATCAATTGGGCGAAGTCGTCGCCGGTGTGGTACTCAAACGTATGGGTGCCAATACCAAGGCGACTATCGACGGTATAAAGGCACGTCTGCCCGCCATACAAATGGCGTTACCTGAAGGGGTCACTATCGAGGCCGTCTATGACCAGTCGGATCTCGTCGATAAGGCCGTTTCCACGGTCAGCACCGCGATGTTGGAAGCCTTCGTATTGATTATTATCATCCTGATGCTGTTTCTACTCAATGTGCGCGCCACATTCCTGGTATTAATTTCGGTACCGATCTCGATATTGCTGGCCTTAATGGTCATGGCTGAATGGGGTGTCTCCGCCAACTTGATGTCATTGGGTGGCCTGACGATCGCGATCGGCATGATGGTGGATGGCTCGGTGGTGATGATGGAACATATCTTTAGTCACCTGACACGACCGGATAATCTACATCGGCAGAAGATCGAAAACGACGTAGCTCCCGGTGACCCCTCCCCGTTCGATGCGGGTCACGATGATCATGGCATGGCCTTGCGTATCCAAGAAGCCGCTCGCGAGGTCGGACGGCCAGTCTTCTATGCCGTTATGATAATCATTATTGTTTTTGCACCCTTATTTAGTCTGGAGGGTGTCGAAGGTAAATTGTTTCAGCCCATGGCGATTTCTATTGTCTTGGCGATGCTGGCCTCGTTGTTGGTCGCCTTGGTGGTCGTGCCGGCATTGGCCACCTATATGTTCAAGACCGGCGTTAGGGAGAAAGAAAGTTTCATTATGATTCATTTAGATGCCGTTTATCGCCGACTACTCGATGCAGCCTTAAAAAGCCGTACAATCGTAGTCTCCACGGCGGTAGGACTGTTGCTCGCTTCATTGGCATTGGTGCCCTTTTTAGGCACGGAATTTGTGCCGGAACTGGAAGAAGGCACCTTAAACATTCGGGTTACCTTGGCACCTTCATCTAGCCTGGACACGTCATTGGTGGTCGCGCAAAAACTGGAAACCATATTAATGACCTTTCCTGAAGTGCTGTATGTCTCCAGCCGGGTCGGCCGCGCAGAGATCGGCGGTGATCCAGAACCGGTATCCAATGTAGAATTGTTTGTCGGCATGGCACCGGTATCTGAATGGACATCGGCAAGCGATCGCAAGGCGCTGCAAAAAATTATGGAAAAAAAGATGTCTGTGCACCCAGGGTTGTTGTTCTCTTTCTCGCAACCGATAGCGACACGCGTGGATGAATTGCTTTCCGGTGTAAAAGCCCAGTTGGCGATCAAGCTGTTTGGCGCGGATTTGGATCAGTTGGCCAAGTACGGTAAGGAAATCGAAGCCCTGGTACGCAAGGTCGACGGTACACTTGGCGTCGGCATGGAGCAAATTGGTGGCGAAGCACAGCTGGCGATTCGACCCGACCGTGAGGCCTTGGCGCGTTTTGGCATCCCGGTAGCACAACTAATGGACATGGTCTCCGATGCCATCGGTGGCCGCAGTGCCGGTCAGGTGATTAATGGTAATGAGCGTTATGATATTTATGTGCGTTTGGGCGAGAGCCACCGCAATAGCGTCGCGGCGATACGTAGCCTGATCTTGCAATCGCCCAACGGCGCCTGGGTGAAACTCGGTGACGTAGCAGAGGTCGCCATTGAATCAGGGCCACCGCAGATACGCCGCGACGACGTGCAGCGACGCGTGGTGATTCAATCCAACGTCGAAGGGCGTGATATGGGCGGTCTGGTGGCAGAACTGCGCCAGCGCATCGGTGACGAGATCGACCTACCGACCGGTTACTCGGTGGTCTTTGGCGGTCAGTTTGAAAACCAACAGCGCGCCCAGGCAAAACTCATGATCGTCGTGCCGTTATCCTTAGGACTGATTTTTCTCCTGTTGTACTTCGCTTTTAACTCGGTAGGGCAGGCCCTGCTGATCATGTTAAATGTACCACTGGCGCTGATCGGTGGCATTGCGGCCTTGTATTTCTCGGGGCAATATTTGTCCGTGCCGGGCTCTATCGGTTTTATCGCTTTGTTTGGTGTTGCGGTACTCAACGGTGTTGTTATGGTCAACTCGATCAATCAGCGCCAGGACGATGGTGGCGATAGCACGCTCGCCGTATTCGAGGGAGCGGTATCTCGGTTACGACCGGTGTTGATGACGGCATCCATCGCCGCCTTAGGCTTGATCCCCATGCTGGTCTCAAGCGGCGTCGGCTCGGAGGTACAGCGACCCTTGGCGACTGTCGTGGTCGGTGGTTTGGTCTCGTCGACCTTATTGACCTTGTTTGTAATACCGGCGCTTTATGGATTTTTCTCCAAGGCACGTATGCAAAGTTGAATTTTGCGGTATAGTTAGTGTAGGTTGGGCTGAGCTTACGAAGCCCAACACGGCCATGTTGGACGTCGCACAAGCCCAGCCACAACCTACATTGACCATAGCAAACGTATCCTAGGACGTTTATTTTATGCAGGTAATTATGCAGGCGACAACCACAAAATTTGCCCAAACCGGACTCTGTGCACTGCTTTTTGTCTGCGCCTACCCGGTTTTGGCCGATTCAAGCGACGTCATCGACGACTATAATATCGATATCGTCAGCAATCCCTCAGCCAGCGCCCTACTCTTCTGGACACGTGTCTCCACAGAAAATGGAAAATTCGTAGTATCGGGGAAGGTAAAACGTAAAAATACACAGACATACGTAAGCCCTGGGCACATCGATATCGTTATAGAGGATACAACAGGCCAGGTCCTCATGGAAAAAACCGTGGCATATTTACCCACGAACATACACAAGCAACTCCGCCAGGCATCACGCTACTCACATACATTCGATAACATACCCCCGCTGGGCAGTGTCATTAAACTGTCGTATGATAGGAACCCTGTAGAGCCTGCTACGGTGCCAGAACACGAGAAAACAGAGTAAACCCAAACGACACAAAGTGAGCAAAAAGCCTCTTTATAGTGGAACTTCTACCAAAATCGCCTAAACTTAAAGTTTTACGAATTACGAATTACGAATTACGAATTACGAATTACGAATTACGAATTACGAATCACGAATCACGAATCACGAATCACGAATCACGATTATTTAATATTTTGAGAAACCGCACACTACAACGACGCATTATTGCTACGATCCTGTTTTTGGGACTGTTCAGTCAGTTTCAGAATGTGTTTGCGTGTGAATACAAGGATGGCAAGCTGCAACTCGTCTGTTGCTGTGACGAACCCGGGGATATGTCGAAGGATTGTGAGCAAAACGATGCTTGCAATGACTCAGGCATACCGGTTACTAGCGAAAAAACCTGCTGCGAGGTCTCTTTTCATGCCGGACTCAGTGCCACGATCATTGGCACAGAACGGCATGTGCCACAGGTCTTGCTGCTGGATGCACCGCAACCTCCGCCGCTATTAACATCCTTTGTGCTACAGGCCTTGCCTACGCCGAATTACGCAATACGCATTAATTCTGAACTCCCCCCCACGCTTATCGGTAGCCAGACCTATCGTCTGACACAACGTCTCCGACTCTGATTACACCTTCTCTCGCTAGCTGTCTTTACGAATAACTATCTATAGTCTATTCGCTAACACAGAAAGCCCAGCTATTATTCATGCTCGCACTTTGTCCGGCGGCGCCCTACACGCCAGCCTACATTGCAAAGCGATTGCAAAATACTACCTTAGAAGGTGTTTTATGGATCGACCCACTTCACAACAAAAATTAAGCTGCCGCCTGCTGCCGATAATAGGCGTTTTTATCGTTACGGCCGCTTCGGCATCCAATGAAGACGCATCGTTTACCGATAGCCCATTAGTGGCACCGAACACAGTCGTGTCTGATGCCCCTTTTACAAACCTGAAACAGCTCAGCGCAACACGACTCGTAAGCGCCGTCTTGCATCGCAATTCGGACGTCCCCGCCATGCAAGCAACTTGGCAGGCAACCCAGGCCCGCATAACACAGGCCGGGGCACTCGATGACCCCATGCTGTCTTATCTTATTGCGCCGCAAACCCTGTCGCAGGACAACATGGATTTCGGACAAAAATTCTCGATCTCACAACGCCTGCCTTGGTCAGGCAAACGCGGTTTGCGTGAAAAGATCAGCCGATTTGAATCCGAGGCCTCGTTTGAAAATATTACCCGGGCACGCCTAAGGCTCACCCAGGCAAGTCAACTGGCCTTTTCTGATTGGTATTTTGTGCACGCCGCATTACGCATCAATAAGGTAAACCAATCACTGTTGCAGGAATTTCAAGACATTGCCGAGATAAAATACGCAGCGGGACGTACCTCGAAACAAGACGTACTCCGTGCCGAGGTCGAAGTGGCCTTGCTCGAACACCGTAACATCGTACTGCAAACACAACGGCGCGAGGTACTCTCCATCATGAATACCTTGTTACAGCGCCGCCCGGACTTAAGTCTACCACCCCCGGGTCCAGTCTCGACCGAGCGAACCCTGACGACGATCGATCAATATCGGCGACAGGCACTGCTTACGCACCCTGACTTACGTGCCTTGCAGGCGCGAATCCGCGCCAACCGAGGTCGCCTGGATTTATCCGAAGCCAATTTTTATCCCGACATCATCCTAAGTGCGGCCTATAACAGTCTATGGAATCAGCAGGAAAAACGTCTTAGTGTGGGTGCCGCGATCAATATCCCCTTGCGGGATAAACGTCGCGCCGCGCGTGACGAGGCCCGCGCCCACTCACTGCAACTCGATGCAAATCAAAAAACCACCGTGGCACATATCCTGGATATCCTGCAACGCGCTTATGCACGCGTCGACGAAAATCGACATGTCTTAAGCCTGTATGCTGAGCGTCTATTACCGTTGGCCGAAGAAAACCTGGCCGCCGCACAATCAGATTACGAAGCAGGCAATGGCAGTTTTCTTGACCTGATTAGTGCGGAAAAAAACCTCATGCAAACCCAGCTACAGCTAGAACAAGCTCGTGCAGATTATCAACGTCGTTGGGCGAACTTAGAACACGCCAGCGGCGGTTCGTTAACCGAGCAAGTGAATACACAGAAAAAGCCTAGCGGAGGTGACCAGCAATGAAAAACACCCGCGAAAAATACACAGCAAGGCGAAATACAAACGGCCCTGCATTGACCCACCTATTATTTCTATCCCTGCTGCTATTGTTAGTTACTGCTACTACAAACGCCGCCGAACCCGCGCTGCACGACATCGGCCCGTATAAGATACGCGCCACGATCAACCCGGAGACAGTCAAGGTCGGTCGCAATGCGGTCTCGTTATGGATCACGGATCAATCCGGCGAGGCCGTGCGCGGTGCAACGTTAAAGGTCGTCGCGATCATGCCCTCGATGGGCGCCATGCCCGCCATGTATGCCCCCGCAGAAATGACGGAGACCGAACCGGGTCGTTATGAAGGTGATTTTGAACCCTCCATGGGTGGTGAATGGCCACTCACAATCGAAATAGAGGGCAGCGCCGGTACGGGCAAGATCACCTACGACCTCGCCACCGGACGCAAAGGCATACGCTGCTCTGTTTGTCCTAAACCCTCTGCGACACGCGCCTCCGCTCAAGACCCGGCAGGTTTTAATAACGTCGGTGCCTATCAAATACGCACCGTGGTCGACCCCGAGGTACCCAAGGTCGGTCGTAATAAAGTCTCAGTATGGTTAAAAGACTCCACCGACGCACCCGTTAACGGCGCTACATTAAAGGTCGTCGCGGTCATGCCCTCGATGGGTGCCATGCCCGCCATGTATGCCCCGGCAGAAATGACAGAAACGGAACCGGGTCGCTATGAAGGCGAATTTGAACCCGCCATGGCCGGCGAATGGCCACTCACGATTGAAATACAGGGCGACGCCGGTACGGCCAAGATTACCTATGAACTCGCCACCGGACGCAAAGGACTACGCTGCTCGATCTGCAATCAACAATCCGATATGCGTGGCACAATTCACGTCGATCCCGCGCGTCGCCAACTCATCGGCATAACCACAGGTCTAGCGCAACTCAAAACCTTACGAGTGACCACCCGCGCCGCCGGCAGGATCACCTATGACGAGACACGCTTGCACGACATCACCTTAAAATTTAACGGCTGGATCGGTGAGTTAACTGCCAACGCGATCGGCAAGGCGGTAAAAAAAGGCCAGCCCATGTTTACCGTCTATAGCCCCGATCTACTCGCCGCGCAGGAAGAATATTTACAGACACGCAAACGCATCAAGGCACGGGGTGGCAAGGGTGGCCATTTGTTACGCGCGGCGACGCGTCGGTTACGACTGTGGGATCTGAGCAAGCAACAGATTTCGGCCCTGGCAAAACGCGGCAAGGCGCTGGAGTACATACCGATCCTGGCCAAGGTCGATGGCGTAATTATCGACAAACAAATCGTCGCCGGGTCGGCCTTTGTGACCGGTCAACGCCTACTGCGCATCGCCGATCTCTCGCAGGTCTGGGTAGAGGCGCAGGTGTACGACTATGAACTTCCACTCATCAGCACCGGCATGGACGCCATCGTGGTACTGCCGGAGTTACAGGATCGTGAGTTCAAGGCCAAGGTCGATTTTATCCTGCCGTTTATGCAAGGCGATACCCGTACCGCCACCATACGGGTGGTGCTCGATAATACAGACGGATTCCTGCTGCCCAATATGTACGCACACATCCATCTGCAGGCCGACCTCGGCAAACGTCTACTGGTACCGGAATCGGCGGTACTCTACGCCGGGCAAAGTCGGATCGTCTTTGTCGACCTGGGTGACGGCAGACTATCGCCGCGGAAGATCAAGACCGGGCAACGCAGTCGAGATTGGATCGAGGTGCTACAAGGATTGAACGCCGGTGAGCAAGTCATCACCTCCGGCAACTTTCTCATTGCCGCCGAAAGCAAATTAAAATCGGGGATAGAGCAATGGTAGAATCACAAACCCCACAACAATCCCCACAGAACAAGAATGAACCGCAAGCACACGGACCCATAGAATGGATCATCGACTATTGTGCGCGCAATCGTCTGCTGACAATATTGGTCGTACTGGCGGCCACCTTTGCAGGCTATCGCGCCTTGCTCAATACACCGCTGGATGCGATCCCCGATCTATCGGATGTGCAAGTCATCATCTACACCGAATGGCCCGGACGTAGCCCCGACCTGGTCGAGGACCAAATCACCTATCCGCTGTCCACGACCCTGTTGGCGGCACCGAATGTGGCCTCGGTACGCGGCCAAAGTTATATGGGCCTGTCCTTCATCTACGCCATATTTGAAGATGGCACCGACATGTACTGGGCGCGTTCACGCGTATTGGAATATCTCAATTCGGCCTTGGGTGATCTGCCGGAGGGTGTGCGCCCTATCCTGGGCCCCGATGCCACCGGCGTCGGTTGGGTATTTCAGTATGCCTTGCGAGACACGTCCGGCAAACATGACCTGGCAGAACTGCGCAGCCTGCAAGACTATACCCTGCGTTATTGGTTGGAGTCTGTGAAGGGGGTGGCCGAGGTCGCCTCGGTGGGTGGTTTTGTCAAAGAATACCAGATCCAACTGGACCCCAACAAACTGGCCAGTTTTGGCATCCCGCTCAAAAAAGTCGCCGAGGCCGTGCGCCGCTCAAATAACGACGTAGGCGGACGTGTGTTGGAAATCGCCGGGCATGAACAGTTCATCCGTGGGCGCGGTTATATCAAGAACAAGTCCGATATCGAAGAAGTCGCCATCGGCATGGGCAAGCAAGGCATCCCCATACTGGTACGCGACGTCGCGGTCGTGAGCATGGGGCCCGCCATGCGCCGAGGCCTGGCAGAATTAGACGGAGAAGGTGAAACCGTCGGCGGCACCGTGGTGATGCGTTACGGCGAGGACGCCCTGGGTGTCATCGAACGTGTCAAACAACGCCTGGTCGAGGCACAGGCCGCCTTGCCCGA
>JBGMRO010000056.1:0-11991 GCA_048061555.1 Thiohalomonadales bacterium
GAAAAGGACAGAAATTTGGTATAGTGAACATCAAGCTGGGTTCGGCCGAATATGCGCGGCGAGAGCTAATCTCCCTTGCGGACGTCGCGCCAGGTAGTTTTTGGAAAAGCCTAATCGATGCCATTCGTATGTCACTGCAGTGATGTTCCAAACGCACGTTCCACGAGAAAAATGAGCATTTCCCAATCGAGGTTTTATAATGGCACTGGTTTATTTAAACGGCGAATACCTAGCGGAAGAAGAGGCCCGTGTGCCGGTCTTAGATCGGGGTTTTATATTTGGTGATGCGATTTATGAGGTGATCCCTAGTTATGGCGGGCAACCCTTTCGTCTTGAAGAACACTTGCGCCGATTGCGTAATAATTTGCAGGATGTACGCATTTCGAATCCGCTAACAAACAAACAATGGTCTGATATCTTCACCGCGGTGATGGCCCAGAATGGCGATAAGGATCAGGCGCTGTATTGTCAGGTCACTCGCGGTGTTGCGCCCCGAGACCACGCTCTACCGGGCGATATTGCACCGACGATATTTGTGATGGCAAATATTATGCAACCCATTTCTGCGGATCTGTTAAAAAAAGGCATTGGCGTTATCACCTGTGCCGATATTCGCTGGGCGAATTGCCATATAAAGACGACAAGTCTACTGGCCAATGTATTGTTACGGCAACAGGCTATCGATAAAGGAGCGATGGAGGCGATCTTAATTCGGGATGGCTATGTAACCGAAGGCGCCGCTAGTAACGTCTATATCGTTAAAAATGGCGTTATAATTACCCCCCCAAAGGGACCGACATTGCTGCCTGGGATTACCCGCGATCTTTTGCTGGAGCTAGCGGCGTCGCATAACATGGAATATCGGGAGGCAGATGTATTGGAACAAGAGTTTTTGAACGCCGATGAAGCGTGGTTGAGCAGTTCGTTGAAGGAATTATTACCGATTACAACAATTAACGGTCGCAAACTTGCGCAAACGCAACCGGGACCGGTTTGGCATGAGCTTTATGGCTATTTTCAACAATTTAAGCAAGATTTTGCTCAGGGGAAGTCTCCCTTGGCGAAGTTGTAACCAGCGATGTCAGATACAGGCGACGATTTGTTTAATTTCCCGTGCCCGTTTCCTATCAAGGTCATGGGTTTGAGCGGAGATGGACTAGAAACGCTAGTACTCGATATTGTAAAGAAGCACGCGCCTGATACCCACGAAAGTGATATCAGCATACGACCGAGTAAAAAAGGAAAATATTCTGCGGTGACGGCAACCATTACAGCGACGAGTAGAAAGCAGCTGGATACTATCTATCTCGAATTAACCGCCTGTAAACAAATTTTAATGGCGTTATAAGCTATTGATATACTTTAGTCCACATAGTGAGAGCCAATGTTAGAATTGCAGTCACCGAGTTAAGTTATGTCACAAAGTTTCGTTCAAAAGAATAAGGAAGCATTTTATCCTCTCGACATTAGACAGCTGAGTTGGCAGCATTATAATGAGTGCCTGCATAATATGCAGTCGTTTACCCTCGGTCGGGACATACACTCCATCGATGAAATT
This sequence comes from Thiohalomonadales bacterium, assembly GCA_048061555.1. Taxonomy (GTDB): domain Bacteria; phylum Pseudomonadota; class Gammaproteobacteria; order SZUA-152; family SZUA-152; genus JBGMRO01. Next base: position 1,559 of record JBGMRO010000056.1, read on the forward strand.
TGGCTATTACAGCATCCCCCAACATACACGTTAGGTTTAAATGGCAAAGAGGAGCATATCCTCGACGCCGACGATATCCCCGTAATACGTTGTGATCGAGGTGGACAAGTGACCTATCATGGGCCGGGGCAGCTCATTGTGTATTTTCTTATCGATATCGACCGGCGTGGCTGGGGTGTAAAGTACTTAGTCCATTTAATTGAACAAATTATTATCGATCTACTGGCTACCTATAGTATCGATGTGCAGCGTAAAGAGGGCGCGCCAGGTATTTACGTCGGCGCAGACAAAATTGCCGCATTGGGATTAAGGGTCAAGAAAGGTTGTACCTACCATGGGGTAAGTTTGAATATCGATATGGACATGAGTCCCTTTGAATACATCAATCCTTGTGGTTACGAGGGACTAAAATGCGTGCAAATGAAAGATATTATTAGTGATATCGATTTTAGTGAAGTAAGGCGCCGGATACGAACGGTCATCATAGATAAGTTTGTATAGCGGGTGGCGGCGTTCCTATTTTTTAGCTACCCAGTACTCGCCGACTGGTCAGACTACTAATAGTCGCTATTTTACGGGTCTTGTTGAAGCCTTCACCGCAGGTTTCGATCCACTTTAATAATGGCAAGAAATCCATTTTTTCTCTTTCGACCAATGTTGGGTCTAAATCATAGATTCCCATACCGAGTTCCGCGGCTTTCACAAAGTGTAGGGAATCAGATATGCGTGTAATAAACGGTATCTGTAGACTTCGCAGGAATTTTTCCAGCGGTTCATAAGTGGGTTCGTTAGTACGGACCCGGTTAGCGACGACGGCCATACGGGTAAATTGACGCCGTACCTTGCCGACCAGCATGAGATCTTTAATAAAATCTGCGGTAGCATGGACGTCGATAGAAGAGGGTGCGACTGGAATAATTACCACGTCTGCACGTGCGCAGACTTCCTGTAGGAGTATGCCGGAGGCACCTGCAGGCGCGTCGATAATTAATTTCCCCAGATCCTTGGGTACGTTCATTTGCCAACTTCGTAGCGAGCCGGCCTTGGCCTTGGCTGCGTTGGCACCATGAATCGTGCTATCGATATCAACAGAGGCGTTACGGATTTTTAACCAGTGCAGACTAGACCCCTGCGGGTCATAATCCATCAAACCAGTCTTAATACCCTGGTTATCAAAATAACTCGCTAGGTTGGTCGATACGGTGGTCTTACCTGCCCCACCTTTGGAGTTGACGACTAAAATTTGCTGCATATACGTTTCCCATTAGCCTATAGTATAGCAGGGTAGTTTTCGCTAATACTAATAAAGACCGGCGTATTATATTCTGCAAAGTGTTTAAAATTATCATTATTTGATGTTTTTTACCTGAATAACCTTTGTCGACTAACACTTAAGTCATTGAATATAAGATAAATAGCCAGATTTAGCTATTAGTATTACACAGTTATTGTGAAACAGGTAATATTTATATTGCGTAAATATTCCTCAGGAAATGAAAAAATTGGCATAAATTCGGTCTATGTATCGCGATAATTGACATTCTAGCGCCCATAAATGACAATCTGCGACGGAAAAACGAGTCAAAATTGGCCAAATATGCAAAAATGTAGTCGAGATGAAATAGATACTGCATTTATAGAAGTTGCATAAACCTTGAATTAAAAATTTGCATCAAACGGGCGCAAACACATGAGCATCGACACTAACAAACGGGATTCAATCCCCAAACAGCGTGGCGCTGATAAGGTTGCCCGTATCCCGATTAAGATCACACCAACGGAAACACCTGCGCGTAAACCTCGTTGGATACGTGCAAAAGCGCCAACCGGTCCGCGTGTTGCGCAAATAAAGAACCTGTTGCGGGCGCATAATCTACATACAGTTTGTGAAGAGGCGTCTTGTCCAAACCTGGGTGAGTGTTTTGGCAATGGTACCGCGACATTTATGATTATGGGTGAGGTATGCACTCGTCGCTGCCCATTTTGTGATGTCGCCCATGGCCGACCTGGCCCCTTGGACGCACAAGAACCATCGCACTTGGCCGAGGCCGTCAAACTGCTTGGATTAAATTACGTTGTCATCACTTCGGTCGATAGAGATGACCTCAGAGATGGTGGCGCGCAACACTTCGTCGATTGTATCGATCGTGTGCGCAAGGCGTCACCGCAGACACGCATTGAAATCTTGGTGCCCGACTTTCGAGGTAGGATGGATGTCGCTCTAAAGATCATGCAACATGCGCTACCCGATGTGTTTAATCACAATCTTGAAACCGTACCGCGTCTCTATAAGCAGGCCAGGCCCGGTTCAGACTATGCCTGGTCACTGCAACTATTGCAGCGTTTTAAGGCCGAGCAGCCTGGGCTGCCAACAAAATCGGGGCTTATGTTGGGCCTAGGAGAGGAGATCGATGAAATAAAGCAGGTGATGCGTGATCTACGTGCGCACGACGTCGATATGGTGACCTTGGGGCAATATTTGCAACCGAGTAAATTCCACTTGCCAGTAGTGCGTTATGTGACACCGGAAGAATTCGATGAGCTAGCACTGTTTGGGGAGGGTTTGGGATTTAAAAATGTCGCTAGCGGACCTATGGTAAGGTCCTCGTACCATGCTGACCTGCAAGCCTCTGTAAAAGATATGTCGGCTAAATAGGTCTAGTGACTATATATAGTCATTAGATCTATTCATTAGATCTATTCGTTAGACCTTTTCATTAGATCTTTTTTGAGTGTAATACATACAGATGTAAAGTGTATTTCCCTGCTTAATCCTCGATCGCATTGACCCCCACAAAAATATCGAATATCTGTACTGGTAATTTCGAAAATGTAAGATACAGTATAACCATGTCTAATCGAGTATCTTAATCGTCTTATGGATAAATTATTTTTATGCTATCGAAAAAGTAAACATCTTTGCATTTGCCCAAAAAACCGCTAAGGTTGGCTACCAGGGTCGCCTAATCGGGCTGCCAATGGCCCGACTGCAAGTCTCCATTACATTATCTTAAGTTATTGTGAGCTGTAGTAAACTTTAGTTAGCTGCAGAGAGTTGCTTAATTTCTGAAGGCTTGCGTTTGAGTTTTGACGTGTGCGTTGCAGAAAGAAGAATAAGGGCCGCGCACACTGTTTTAAATAAATATTTTGAAATGAAAATGTAAAAAATTAATCGCAGGGTTAAACGACAAAGTTTAGCCAGAACGCCTACAGAATAGAGAGATAGAAATGTCGAATTTGGTAAATCCACACGGTAGCGCTACGCTGAAACCCTTGTTATTAGAGGGTAAAGAACTTAGCGCAGAAAACGCAGTAGCAAAATCACTGCCGCAAGTTAAAGTCTCCTCTCGCGAAGCGGGTGACATCATTATGATGGGCATCGGTGGATTCACCCCGTTAGACGGTTTTATGAGCAAGGCAGATTGGCAAGGTGTCTGTGACGACATGAAAATGGCCAATGGACTGTTTTGGCCGATTCCAATTACCCTGTCGACCGATTCCGCGACCGCCGACAGTTTGAATGATGGCGATCAGATCGCCTTAGTCAATGCCGAGACCGACACCATACTCGCCACCATGCGGATTACAGAAAAATACAGCATCGACAAGACGCATGAGTGTAATTCAGTCTATAAGACTACCGATGCCGAACATCCCGGGGTAAAGATGGTCATGGATCAAGGTGATATCAATCTCGCCGGTCCAATAAAGGTTTTATCGCAGGGCGGATTTCCAGAGGAATATGGCGATCAGTTCATGACACCCGCCCAGACCCGAACCTATTTCTCTGAAAAAGGTTGGTCAATGGTTTCCGCGTTCCAGACACGTAATCCCATGCATCGCTCACACGAATACCTGGCCAAAATTGCACTGGAAATAGGTGATGGCCTATTGATCCATTCTTTACTGGGTAAACTTAAACCCGGCGATATTCCCGCCGATGTCCGTTCTCGCGCGATTAGTACCCTATTAGAAAATTACTTTGTGGACGATACTACCCTGCAAGCGGGTTATCCACTGGATATGCGTTATGCAGGTCCGAGAGAAGCGCTCTTACATGCGCTATTTAGACAAAATTACGGTTGCTCCCACTTAATTGTCGGTCGAGATCATGCGGGCGTGGGGGACTATTACGGACCCTTCGATGCACACGATATCTTTGACCAAATTCCCGCAGGATCATTGGAGACGCTACCGTTAAAGATTGACTGGACTTTCTGGTGTGAAAAATGTGGCGGTATGGCTTCGATGAAGACCTGTCCGCACGAAGCCAAAGACCGGTTACTATTGTCGGGTACCAAGTTGCGCAAGGCCTTGTCCGAAGGCAGCGAGGTGCCTGACAACTTCAGTCGTCCGGAAGTGCTTACTATCTTGCGTGAGTATTACGGTAGTCTGGCAGACGATGAAAAAGTTGAAGTAAAGCTCTCAGGACATTCGGGCAAGTAATTGATCGAATCAGCCAGGCGACCTGCGTTTGTTGTTGATAGTGGCAATAATTAGCCGCTGCCTAGGCTACGCTGACGAAAGCTGAATCCTAATCATAAACGATAATTTTTTGTTAACTATAGAAAATAGAAGGAGTTAGACAATGCCAACTTTTGTACGCACAGAAAAATGCGACGGGTGCAAAGGGCAGGATAAAACTGCATGTATGTATATTTGCCCGCATGATTTAATGAAGTTAGATATGGATGGTTCTGAAACAGGTCATGCGATGAAGGCCTATAACCAAGAACCCGAGCAATGTTGGGAGTGTTACTCTTGCGTGAAGATCTGTCCCCAACAGGCGATCGAGTGTCGTCACTACGCCGATATTGTCCCCCTAGGCGGTTCCGTTCAACCACTACGGGGTACCGATTCAATTATGTGGACCATCAAGTTCCGTAATGGCAAAATGAAACGTTTCAAATTCCCCATTCGTACCACCCCAGAAGGATCAATCGATCCTTACGGCGGAAAACCCGATGCGGATATGTCCAAGATCGAAGAACCTGGTTTTTTCGTTCAAAATAATGGTTACCGTGTCGGTGATCCGAGTGAGTTAATCGCTAAGTAAGTGCGTATTGACTCACACGATTTATTAAGCATTATATAGAAATAGTTATAGGGGAATTAAAATGGCAGGAGAATTTGGGAATCCTGAAGTCGTCGAAGAAGAAGTCGATATTCTTCTCATCGGCGGTGGTATGGCTTGCTGCGGAGCAGGTTATGAAATCATGCGTTGGATAGACGCAGCAAAAAAAGATGGTACAGATATCACGGTTAAATTAGTCGATAAAGCGGCCATGGATCGTTCCGGTGCGGTTGCACAGGGACTATCCGCGATCAATACCTACATCGGCACCGAGCAGGATCCTGCCGATTATACACGTATGGTATCTAACGATTTAATGGGGATTACGCGTGATGATTTGGCCTATGATGTCGGCCGTCATGTGGATGAATCTGTACATTTATTTGAAGAATGGGGCTTGCCCATCTGGAAGACCGATGAAAACGGCGAACGTTTTGACGGTTCCAAGGGAATGACACCCTTAGCTGAAGGTGGTAAGCCGGTACGCTCGGGTAAATGGCAGATCATGATCAATGGTGAGTCGTATAAATGGATTGTTGCCGAAGCGGCTAAAAAAGCCTTAGGCATGGAAAGAATCCAAGAGCGTATCTTTATCGTTAAATTGGTCACCGACAAAAATGACCCAAGTCGTATTGCCGGCGCGGTAGGATTTTCTACCCGCGAAAACAAGGTCGTTGTGTATAAATTCAAGGCGTGTTTGTTGGCGGCAGGTGGTTGTGTCAATATCTTCCGTCCACGTTCAGTCGGTGAAGGTAGCGGTCGTGCTTGGTATCCTGTTTGGAATGCGGGTTCGACCTATGCGATGGCCGCTGAAGCCGGTGCAGAATTGACCTTGATGGAAAATCGTTTTGTACCCACTCGTTTTAAAGATGGTTACGGTCCTGTTGGTGCATGGTTCTTGCTGTTTAAGGCCAAGGCGACAAATGCCTTCGGTGAAGTCTACATGGATCGCAACAAAGAAATGTTGGACGACTATCCTCCTTATGGCGCGGCGGCGGTTCCGGCTTCTTGTTTGCGTAACCATTTAATGCTGAAAGAGATGAAAGAAGGTCGTGGTCCGATCTATATGGATACCGTGACGGCGCTTGCCAATCTGAAAAAGACCTTGTCAGCGCGTGAAGTCAAACATCTCGAAGCGGAAGCCTGGGAAGATTTTCTCGATATGTGTATCGGCCAGTGTGGAGTTTGGGTCGGTGAAAATATTGAACCTGAACTGAAAAACTCTGAGTTAATGCCGACCGAACCCTATCTATTAGGTTCACACTCGGGTTGCTGTGGTATCTGGGTATCGGGTCCAACCGATGTTGGCGCACCGACTGAAGAAACCGAGCCAGGCGTACCGGACCACCTGCCAAAGGGTTGGAACTGGGGCTATCGTGCTATGACAACGGTATCGGGCCTATTCACTGCGGGTGATGGTGTGGGTGCTTCGGGACATAAATTCTCGTCCGGTTCGCATGCCGAAGGTCGTATTGCCGCCAAGTCGATGGTCAAGTACTGCATTGACAATAAGGACTTCAAACCTGAATTGAGTGAGACTGTAGACGACTTGGTTGCACAGATTTACCAACCGGTTAAGACCTATTTAGAGCACAAGGACTACACCACCGCAATCGACATTAATCCACATTACATCACGCCAAAGATGTTGCAGTTCCGTCTGCAAAAAATTATGGATGAATATGTAGCGGGTGTGGCGACTTACTACATCACCAACGAAAAAATGTTGGCAGTGGCCGGTGAGAAGCTGGACATGTTGAAAGAAGATGCAATGAAGATGCGTGCCAAAGACCTGCATGAATTACTACGTGCCTGGGAAAACTATCACCGCATCCTGACTGCAGAAGCACACATGAAGCACATCGAGTTCCGTCAAGAATCTCGTTATCCGGGTTTCTACTATCGTTCGGACAAAAACTTCGTCGATGAAGAAAACTGGAAAGTCTTCGTGAACTCCGTGTACGACAAAGAAAGCAAAAAATGGACTTGCTTCAGACGTGCACATAAAGACCTGGTCGATAAATCCAAACTGTTTAAATAAAACAGCACAGGTTTTACTGACCTAAAAAGGCCGGGATTCGCAAGAATCCCGGCTTTTTTTGTTTATTGATTTGTGTTTTTTGTGCTTTGCTTTTTACGAATTACGACACCGAATCACGAATCTTAAGATAAGAATCACTAAATTCCACAAAGGACGCGGAATGAGTTCTTCTAATCACGCTAGCACTTGATATCAATGCCAGCAAGCGCTAGGATTTAATCCTGTTAGAAATAAAAGAGAGGCAGCCTGATGGCGAATATTAGTATTCGGAAAATAGATGATGGTGTCTACGAACGCCTGCGTATACGCGCTGCAAGCCATGGTTTATCGATAGAGGAAGAGGTTCGACAAATATTAAATCTCACTGTAAATGCGCCGGAAAAATTAGGTGATCTAGCGCTTGAGTACTTTGGTGAAAATAACGGCGTAGATTTAGTGCTACCGCTACATTATTCGCATGAACCCCTAAAATTTGGCGAATGATATTAATCGATACCAATATCCCTCGTTCCCACGCTCCTGCGTGGCAACGCATACAGGGTACAGAGCTTCAAACAGAGGTACGGATTCCCACGGGGTACCGTGGGAACCAGAAAAATTATTACTATTCTTAAAGAGTTCCTACAAGCGGTACAGCGTTCTAACGTCATGAAATATTTTGGTATTTGCCATGGAATTCATCGGTCGATGACAAGCGCCTGCTAAATAAAAATGGGCTTGTGTGCTAATAAACGGAAACCAGTTAGAGAAATTTAATGCCAATAATAAGATACTTACACATTCTGACGTTACTTCTGACAGTTACTTTTGCCCACCATTTTTATTTTATCGTACACTATAGCAACCAAGCATACAGCTTTCTGGAGCTTGCTCGCCTAGCGTTTTGGGGCCTACGATTCGATTTATCCATTAGTGCTATGTTTAGTTTATTGATCTATTTGATCATATACCCTATCGCACGATTTACGAAATTTGAATACCATCGAATAGCGTTCCTATTAACTGCCATTGCCGCGATTAGTATTGTTTTGCTGCACGGTGGAGATCTCATGTACTATGCGAGCGCAGGAAGGCACCCCGGATACGAGTCCTTGGACAGTTTCAATGATGCCGGGGAGCTGCTGTCCACGGCGATCACTGTTTTCCCCTTTGTATTAATCGTTGAATTAATTATTATTGTAGTAATCATTGTTTATTGTCTTACACAATTTAAGAAAATAAAGACATCGCCCGTTGGCGGATATTGGTTACAAAAAATACTACCGGAAATAAACTTGGTTGGCGTATTACTGTTATCAGTCATTCTAATACGCGGAGGTTTTCAGTCGGTGCCATTAGAGCCCTTGCTCGCACAAGAAATTGGTGATGGAAAAAAGGCTGTATTGGTCTTAAATGGGGCATATAATGCGTTGTTTTTCTTAACGCAAAAGGACCAAGTGGATGCAATTCCATTGCCCATCGAAATTCATGATGCGGAAATATTGGTGCAGCAACTTTATCAGAATTCAAATTCGAAAGGTCATTCGAGTCGTCAAGCTACGATGTCTAATACACCACCTGATGCGTTTAATCTGGTGATGATACTGCTCGAAGGTTGGCCTGCATCCTTGATGCAGTCATACGGTTATGAAGTAGCGACGACTCCCTATTTTGACGAGCTTCGGCAACGTAGTTTAAGCAGTTATGCTACTCTCGCCGGAGGTCTCCGTACTACTGAAGGGATGTTTGCTATTTTTTGCTCGGCGCAAAACCCGCTAGGGAAGACGATAGCACAGAGTCAACTGCAAAATTTTCAATATCGGTGTCTACCGCACCGATTACGTGAGGCCGGTTACGATTCAGCTTTTTTTCAAGGCAGTAACCGAAACACTAGTGGAACCGGCGCATTTGGTCAGTTGTTGGGTTTTCAGAACAGTTTTGGTAAAGCCCATATTAAGCATAGAAAAATTGCAGAGAATAGCTGGGGTGTTCAAGACCCTGACTTGTATGAATTTGTTGTTAATAAAATTGATGAAATGGATCAACCGTTTTTGGTTGGTATCAATACCAACTCAACCCATGACAATCAATTACCTGAGGGAGTCAAGGGGATATCTTTGGGGACGAGAGATATAGATAAGCAAATCAATATACTAAATTATGCAGACCAGTCTCTTCAGCAGTTTATGCGGCTCATGGCTACAAAAGACTATTTTTCAAAAACTGTATTTGTGCTAGTGGCCGACCATACCGCCGGAATTAAAGATTCCGGCTTTAATAAATACCGAATACCTTTTCTCATATATGCGCCAGATATAGTTAAACCACAATTTATAAATCTGGTTACTACGCAAAGGGATATAGCTCCCACTATATTGGATATCTTGGGCCTAAGCAGTGAACCTCATTTTTCTGGCCGAAGCTTGTTGCGTGACGCGAGTTCAGGCGAGCAGATAGCCGATTATTATCAGCAGGGATTTATCGGGTGGATAAATGAAGAGGTTTTAATGGAATTCCCCATTCATCACCCTGAGAATGTGAAATGTTTTTCCTACCGAACAGATATGAGTATGAACAAGGTCGTTGATTGCGGGCATGATATAGCACGCCCAGTTAATCGGGCGCTTGGTTTTACAGCGGTGTTACAAAACCTACTGTTTAGTGGGAGATTGCTGGATTTTTCCAAAATTAAAACTGCTAACTAGGTCTATCCATATTTCAAAAAAAAGGAAAAATGGTAACTACTCACCATGCGAGAAATCCTCATCGTAAAAACAATTATATTTGGTTTATACTCGTTACAGTCTTACGCCACATTCAAAATATAGGGCCCAAATTGACGACCCAAATAGTGATGAATTTATTTTGATGCGAATAGTGCTAACAACCAGTGATGCTGGTCATTAGTCTTTGGTTAACATATTCGACCTCAATGGTGTTTCCGATAAGTCAGGGAAAGAACGGATCTCGATCAGTAATTCAACGGAATTCGGATGCCCAAGGATAAATTACTCAATGAATACGAATCTTTTGATAAGATTCTTTCATAATAAATAAAGCCGGTATTACCGCCGGGTAATATTTGGGATACCCCTAAATTTAATTTAAAATAATCGGTGTCCGGGATTTCAGTATCAAAACTAAAGGTGACCTTGTCGGGGTCATTGCGGAAACGACCTTGTACGATATCGGCATCGTCGTTGAACTCGTGTTTCCAAATAATATTCATCTGTGGAATAATGACACCACCACGTGTGCTGATAGCATAGGTGAATAAAGTATCGAAGCTATAGATGGTTTGGGACAACTTGCGTTTATCGATGATGAGGTTCCCTGTGG
>JBGMRO010000057.1:0-11965 GCA_048061555.1 Thiohalomonadales bacterium
CGATGAACGAGAATAATAAAATTATTGTTGATAATGATAAGAACAGTAAGGCAGAAATGCAAAATAATACACCCTCCAATTAAACTTTGAAGCGTGATAAAAGGATGCTATGACACTTGAAAACACCAAAATTTCTGTTGTAATACCGGTCTCTGAACGCGTGAGTAATGTCGCGGAATTGTATCAGGCATACAAACAAGCGCTTGAGTCGATGCAGAACCCATTTGATATAACCTATATATTGGATGGAGACTACCCAGAAGAATTGCAAGTTTTAACCGGTTTGCAGGCGAAAGGCGAAAACATAAAAATCATCAAACTGGCAAAATGGTTTGGCGAGGCGATCGCCTTGAATGCCGGATTCGACAATACTGACGGGGAAGTGATACTGACATTACCGTCTTATTATCAAGTGGAGCCTGTTGATATCCCAAAATTAATCTCCGAGTTACAAGATTGTCACATGACGGTAGCGGTACGATGGCCACGAATCGATGCAAGTGCAAATAAAATGCAAAGTCGGGCCTTTCATTGGATAGTGAATAAGATCACGGACAGTCAATATCGTGACCTTGGCTGTGGTGCGCGCGCCTTTCATCGGCAAGTTATTGAAGAGGTTCCTATTTATGGTGATCAGCATCGTTTTTTACCGCTGCTTGCTGAGCAACGAGGGTTTAATGTAAAACAAGTAGAGCTGCAGCAATCAAAACTAGATGAACACCGGCGAATTTATAAGCCCGGCATATATTTGCGACGTATTATCGATATTCTTACCGTATTTTTTCTAGTAAAGTTCACCAAAAAACCACTACGATTTTTTGGATTGGTTGGTAGTGCTACTTTCCTATTGGGCGGAATTTTACTTGCGGGTTTAGTATTAGAACGATTAATTGGTGGCGTGGCATTAGCCGATCGTCCAGCTTTATTATTGAGTTCCTTGTTAGTGGTATTAGGTGTACAGCTTTTTGCGCTTGGTTTGATAGGAGAGTTAATCATTTTCACCCACGCAAAAGATATCAAAGAATATACCATTGAAGAGATCGTGAATCGTGAATCGTAATTCGGTGTCGTAATTCGTAATTCGTAAAAAATTATAATGTACTTATAATCTTTTATGTTTTATGTTTTATCTTTTATCTTTTTCCTTTAACCTTTAACCTTTAACCTTTAACCTCGAACCTCGAACCTCGAACCTTTGTTTATTCCACCATCCTGCCGACAGGTTGATAGTTGTATTCAGGACGTACGTAAGAATATTTTCTAAACTGCCAATACGCAATCGTAAATGTAGTCACCGCTAGAAATACATCGGTGATGTCGGGGTAGCGGTTTGTAAAAAACATTTGCCTCCATTCGATGTAGAAGCTAAGGCTAAATATTCCTACTATGCCGAACATCCCCAGTAAGATAGATCCCTTAGGGCTGATGACTAAAACTAGGCAGGCTAACGCCATAAATGGCCAAATCGAAATGACTATATCCACCAAGCCGAATATGCTATCGGTTTGCATTTGCGGTGCAAAGGGTACCCAATTCATGGCCTTTTGCAAAAATTCACTTTCCCCCGATGTGGACAGGCCTGAAATGGTATAAGCCGTGAGTAATAGACATATTGAAAAAAATGCGCGAAATTTTATAGCGCTGTTAATAAAAAACGTACATAAAATAATGGCTATTCCTGCCCCAACGAGCGCCTCTAAAGATAATTGTCTGTCAATAATTGGGATCTTTAAGACAAGCACGAAAAAAATAAACCCCGCTAATTTTAGTACTAATCCTTGATCGGGGTTTAGGAAAATTGAAAGTAACAACCCAATCGCGAATATGTTGAGAAAATAGTTAAAGGCTTGTGAAATATCAAACGAGGAGGGGGTTATTAGGGTGTAATACAGTAATTTTACACCGTTACGCAGATTAGCGATGTCTGGTGAAGGCACGAGCGGCGTCAACTGGGAAAGTGCCCAGAATAACAGTGTTAATAAAGCGAGATTTGTTAATGGTTGGGTAACAAACCAATCCGTTTTGTATTTTAATATCCGTTCGGCGAATTTTGTCTGCGTATTCGTCATAACCGCGAGAGCGGCACCGAGCATAGTGCCCGCGGTATTCAGGGTAATATCGACATAAGAACTCACTCGGCTTGGTAGGTACGTCTGTAAGTACTCCAGTAATATGCTCAAAGCCGCGCCGAGTAAGGTGGCGTAAATCATTGTGCTGCTGGGATTGTCTGGTTTTAACCAATGACAGAATAAGTAACCCATCGGAATATAAATCAACAGGTTAATGATGACATCAGTGCGGGTTAGGCTCTCTGGCCAGGAGGTATTGAGTAGCACATCAAGGCCACCTTTAGCCCATTGCCATTCACTCAGTGGAAATAACGTACCGTATACGATGAGCAGTAGGTATAACATTGTTGCGAACAGAGGGTATTTCGATCGAGGTTGAGCCATTTGTTCTACCGGTTGTTTTAGTTTGAGATGTCGCACAATTATTTTGTGTGGGGTATATATCTATAATTTAACGAGAAATTATAGCACTCTAACCCACCACGACATATTGAAAGTTCGTCTGCGATTTTTCCTAACGAGGCTACATGCCAATCACCATAAGTCGAATATTTCGACTTATGGTGATGTTTTCTGGAGAGGATAAGCATAAAAAAACGCGTATTGTAGGGAATTTTGGCTGCTACCTACGGTCACAAAAGTGACAATAGGCGTACTAATTTACGGACACATATACGCGGTGATGAATATGCCTGCAGGGTAAACTAGGCCGTGTTTGTCGGTATAGTTTACAGTCAAATAGAAAATGTGTGATCTTACCAAAGATTACGTCAAAAATAATTAGTAAGTCATTGTATTGTAACTATAATAAAAATATGGCGCGCATTGTGCACTTATAGTGTAGAGTGGCAACTAAAATTATCCAAAAGCTACTGCAAAATCGATGGCGAAAATGGATTTTTTGCATCAATATAAGAGAACTGAGGTATACTACCACCATGTCAGAAATTGAAAATAAACCCACAAAAGTAAAGCTACCTACAGAGGGCGCAGAAAATACTAGGCGGAAATTTCTAAAAGGTGCCGTTGCGGTTTCGCCGGTACTTCTTACGGTTGTAAATCGACCGGTATGGGCCGCGAATTGCTCTTTATCTGGCGAACTGTCGGGAAATTTGTCACAGCAGGCCAGTGGCGTCACGTGTGGTGACGAAGGGTGTAGTGTGCGCTATTGGCGGGAACACCAGTTCACTTCAATGAGTGCAATGAACCAGGGAAGTTGGCACCCCAGTTATGGACCGGATATGCTGTTTAATGAGGCGTTTGGTCGGCCCGTATTCAGGAATAAAACCTTGTCAGACATTATAGATTTCAAACAGGGGATGACTAAGTCTGAAATATTTGACGGTATGACGATCGATGTAAATTCAACGATGAATGCTGCCTTAGATCCGACTAATCATGATCCTGCCCACCAGCAAAAACATAGCCCAGAAATGATGCTGCTTAGACTCGCGGCGCAATCTGTGGCGGCCTTGGAAAATGCAGCGACTAGTGTTCGTTACAAATATACTGTACTCGGTTTAGATCTTGACCCTGATCGCGAAAGTGTTATTCGCAAGTTCCAAGCAGCGTGGGACTCTGGTAATTACCAGACTTGGAAAACGCTAAAGCAAGATTTTAGAACTGAAAACAAGCGAAGCTGTCCATTCTAATCTAGTCATTGTCCTACTGCGGGGGCATTTTTCGCCCTCGTATTATAATTAAGCACTTCTCCACCTCTTCCCATCCTCAAATTTAATAGTATTAAATAATGCCGCAAGTCAATCAGGCCAAGATCCTCATAAAAATTCCCGCAGGTATTAGTTTTAAATTCCATTCCTGGGGCGATGAGCACATTGTCTATAATAGTGGTTCGGGCAATACACATCTCGTTGATGAGTTGACTTATTTTACACTTAAGTGTGTAAAACCAAATCCTTGTGACGCAATGATGATCTATCAAGACGTTGCCAATGCCGCAAAATTAGATTTAGACGAAGACTTAAAGGCCCATTTAATGCAAATAGTATCTGAACTTAAAAAAAGTCAGCTGATTGAGCTGTATTCCGTTTGATTGTCGCCGAATACCCTCGTAAACAAATTCGTCATGCCTTAGCGAATAACGGCGTAGGGCTTAGGGTGGGTCCATTAAATATTAAGGTTCTATCTACACTACCGGCGATGCTTGACGGAATATGCTCCTTGTATTCAGATTACTCGGTAGATTTGCAGGGCGAATTTTTCGATTTTCATATCCGAGTATTTACACCCGCAGGGCTACGACGTTGGATTCGACCGCAAGTGTTCTTCTCAAATGATGATTTTGTACCATTCAAACCACTGCCGGTAAGTCAGGCGTTCGCTTTTTTCGAGTGGGGGGTAAATTGGTGTGTATCACAATATATCCATAATCACTTAATTTTACACGCAGCGGTAGTCGAGAAGGATGGCCGGGCAGTCATTATGCCAGCAGCACCCGGTTCCGGTAAAAGTACGCTATGTTCTGCGCTTATTTTAAGTGGCTGGCGACTATTGTCAGACGAAATGGCCATGGTGCGTTTGTCTGACGGTCAAATCACCCCCATCCCGCGACCGGTAAGCCTTAAAAATGAATCTATACCGCTTTTACAAAACTTTTCACCCGATAGCTTTATTAGTCGTCCTACATTCGATACTGCAAAGGGTACGGTTGCACATCTGAAACCTCCGACCGAGAGTGTTGCCGCTGCGCAGACGTTGGTAAAGCCGGCCTGGATTATCGCACCGAAATATATACCTGCGGCCACAGCGAATTTGGAACCAAGTACAAAGGGTAAAACGATGATGATGGCCGTACAAAATTCGTTTAACTATAGCGTATTGGGAAGTGCGGGGTTCGATGCGCTCGTATCATTGGTAGATTGTTGTCAATGTTACAACTACAGTTATAGCTCCCTTGACGATGCTGTAAGTACCTTTCAGACGCTACAATAACTGCATCTAACACATCACTTGGATCACAAAAGTCCATGCAAGCTCTTGATACCACTAGCAAATCAAAAAGTACGTTCATCTCCTGCCGTTGCAGGCATGCACGGCGCTACGCCCAATACGGTGACCACGCGACTTTTGTCTATGCTATGCACATCAATATCTTACATGTCTTTTTTGCGTCCAAGTGAACCCTGCCGGCATGGACTCTATTGATCGATTGACGACTTCCAAATTAAATGTGGCCCGGTTAAAGACAAGCTGTTTGACAGTAAGCGTCTACCGAAATGTACAAGCGGCGGAAAATTTTTCTGATCGCCAGTGGGACGAGTTCATTCGACAGGCCCGGCAGGCCAAAGTCTTAGCGCGTTTAGCGCTGATGTTAAGGTCATCTGAGGTTTGGAGCTGTGTACCCGGCGTCGCAAAATTACACTTGGAATCTGCAATAGTTTCTGCGGCCGCACTCAAGCGTACGGTAGTATGGGAGATCAATCAAATATCCCACGCATTACAAAAAAATAAGGTACCTTGTGTCTATCTTAAAGGCGTGGCTTATCACCTTGCGCAGCTACCCGCCGGTGATGGCAGAATTTATAACGACATCGATTTCATGGTCCCCAAAAAAAACATACAAGAAATTGAACATCGGCTAAATTTGTATGGTTGGAAGTCAACCATGGAAAGCAAATATGATCAAACCTACTATCGCCGCTGGATGCATGAGATACCACCGCTAAAGCATGTATCCAGAGGGTCAGTGATTGATTTGCATCACGCGATCCTACCTGAAACCGCGGCACTAAAACCGGACAGTCAATTGCTCTTAGCGACGACGGAGACCGTCGTATTCGCAGAGACGCAGTACCTCGTATTATCACCTGTAGATATGGTATTGCATAGCGCGACACATTTATTTCACGATGGTGAGTTAGAGCACGGCTTGCGGGACTTGATGGATTTAGATAGTTTGTTTAGTCACTTCGGTAACAAAGAAGGGTTTTGGGACAGTATTGTCAAGCGATCCGTAAAATTGCAATTGAGCTTGCCGCTATATTACGCAGTTACCCATTGCAAGGCGATCTTAAGCTCACAGATACCGGATGCCATTGTAGAATCGCTACATGCAATGTATGGTCATCGCATGCACAATCGATTAATGGGTTATTTATTCAAATATGCATTGATGCCTGATCATAAATCTTGTCGGCGAGCAGCTACTGCCTTGTCTAGGCTGCTGTTGTATATACGAGCGCATTATCTGCGTATGCCGCTACGATTGCTTATACCTCACTTATTTCATAAGGCATTTATTAAAGGCTAGTCTAGTGCGTGTCCACAAACGAAGATATTGGTGAAATAGACCGTTTGTGGATGGGCACTAATCTAGGTTCAGCGACTCTCTAAAAGCTTTCTCTCCCAAGCCAAAGATGTTTCGACGATCCGATCCAAATTGTCGAACTTAGGATGCCAATCTAGCGTTTTATGGATTTTATCTACTGCGGCGATCAAGCTCGGCGGATCGCCTGCACGCCTTTCTTTTTCGGTAATCTCGATAGGGTGGCCGCAGACTCGCTGTACGCTGTCCAAAACTTCTCTAACGCTGTAGCCATGTCCATAACCACAATTCATAGTGATGGATTGCCCGGCTTGGCGTAAATAGTTTAAGGCACAAAGGTGCGCGCTAGCTAAATCCTCGACATGTATGTAATCGCGCACACCGGTGCCATCTTCAGTAGGATAGTCTGTGCCGAAAATCGAAACGCCCCCGCGTTTGCCGACCGCGACCTCGCAAGCAACTTTTATGAGTAACGTCGCGTTGAGGGTGGATTGACCAATTTTTCCGCCGGGATCCGATCCCGCGACATTGAAATAACGCAATGCCACGTGCTGTAATTCCGTCGCCAAAGATAAGTCTCGAAGCATCCACTCTGTCATTAATTTTGAGCTGCCATAAGGATTAATCGGATTCTGGGGTGTATTTTCTGTAACGACAGCGACACTGGCATTGCCGTATACCGCCGCTGTGGACGAGAATATAAAATGTTTAATATTCGCAGTGGCACAACATTCCAGTAGATTTCTACTACAACAGGTATTGTTCGAGTAGTATTTTAATGGATTTTCGACCGATTCGGGCACGATCGTGTGTGCGGCAAAGTGGATCACAGATTCAATATTGTGATCATGTAAAATCTGTGTAACCAATGATTTATCGCCGGTATCACCGATGATTAGCTCTCCAAACAGCACCGACTGTTTAAATCCTGTCGAAAGATTGTCCAGAGTTACTATAGTTTCACCGGCCTTTCCCAGTTGCTGTACGACGTGGCTGCCGATATAACCGGCACCACCCGTAACTAAAATATTTCCCCACTTGGACATAGTCTATAATTCTCTAATTTGGTGACTCGAATCGGTGAGCGACGCCGGAGTAGGCGATCACTCTTTAATAGCAGCATAGTCTATGCCGTGCCATTCACTGGGTCAATCTGATTGAAGTGGGCGTGAATATTACTTATTCTGGTGAGCCATGTGGACTCATAAACGTTATTTGAGATCTGTTTTAAGCGTCTGGCGGATAGAAAATATTCAAATATTGAGTGCCAGAATTCGTGGGATTTTTCAATGCGTCCTAGACGAGCAACAAAAGTTGCATTAACGATGTATGTTATTCAATTCATTGTGGTATTATCTATAGTGCATCTATACGCATAGAAAGTGGTTTATTTATGAGCAAAATTTGCACATAATGAGGGGGGGGTTAATCTTGTTTACCCTGAAAAAAGTGAAGATTGTGCCTCGTAATATGAAAATAAAATGGCGATGTAGCAGATATTAATAGTATTTATATCTGCAAAAAGTCAATATCGAACCGCACGTGGAATATTAATGTTTGAAATGACAGAATAATTTGGAGAAATAGACCGTTTGTGGATGGGCACTACTTCGACAGTACGATAAGTAAAAGTAGCCTTATTCTATAGATACCAGTCTGAACAGTTACGAATTTATAAGAGAAAACCCAGTGTACCAAGCATTTTATAATCTTACCGGCAAACCTTTCCGCTTGAGTCCCGACCCGGGCTTTTTCTTCCCCAGTCGTGGTCATAAACGCGCCTTGGCCTATTTACGCTACGGCCTCAAACAAGACGAAGGATTTGTGGTTATCACTGGTGCGCCAGGTACCGGTAAAACAACCTTGGCAAAGATTTTGTTGAATGAAATGGGTGATAGCAATGTGGTCGTTGCGCACTTGACGACGACACAACTCGATGGGGCTGAAATATTGCGTATGGTCGCGGCTTCCTTCAACTTACGTTATGAAAATCTGGACAAGGCGACTCTGCTCAAGAGTTTGGAATCCTTTTTACTCGCGCGAGCACGGGAACGAAAAAGAGCGCTCCTGGTCATCGATGAAGCACAGAATTTACCCGCCACAGCGTTAGAAGAATTACGCATGTTGTCCAACCTGCAGGCCGGTGATAAACCCCTGGTGCAGACTTTTTTACTTGGCCAGGACCAGTTTAAAAGGACCTTGAACCACAAAGATATGGAGCAATTGCGTCAACGCGTGATAGCCAATTTTCATTTGTCGTCTCTGGCGGCAGATGAGAGCCAGCGTTACATAGAAAGTCGCTTGAGTCAGGTCGGTTGGAGTGGCGACCCCAGTTTCGCCGAACTCGCGTACGAAAAAATTCATGAATATACTGAGGGTACCCCGCGTCGTATCAACATGTTGTGTGATCGCGTATTGTTATTCGCTTGCATGGAAGAACGCCGTCAAATTACCGCCGAAACGATACAGCAAGTCATCAAGGAATTGGAACAAGAGAAAGAAGGCGACCCCATTGAGCGACTAAAACAGTCCACGCGTATTGCTCAAGAATCAGTGAAAAAAACAGGGCAAGCAAAGAAGCCGACCGCAAAATCGACAGCCAAAAGAACGGCTGTAGCGCCGGTTGAAAATATTGTTACTCAAGAAATCCCAAAGCCAGATATCGATGCAACTCTGCTCATGAAAACTGGCAAGCAGGATATGTTGGGCATGGAAGAGACCATGTCTTTGAAGGGGCCGGAGGCCGATAAACTTCGCCAAGCGACGCTTGCTGGAAAGGATAGGCACGCGAATAGTGCTAACAAGGCAAAATCAAAGTCTAAATCAAAGCCAAAACCGAAATCTAAAGAAAAAGTCAGACCCTCAACGACTGCAGCGAAGCGAGTCGCCGATAAACACGATCCGATGGAAACGGCTCAGATCATGGGGAATACATTGGCGAAGCATCAATCTGCCAAGCCGAAGCTAAGCGCCCCAGTGCGTGCCAACGAGACCCCTGAACGCGACTTATTTCGTGTTATACCCGGCGGTAAACAAGCCGTGCCCGCAGATACGGGGATGGAAAAAACCATTCAAACTTCTTCCTCTACAGCTAGTAAGCGCGCGAGCCAGACGCCGACTGCGGAAGATGTCGTTTTACGGAGAATATTACGTTTGGTCTTGGCGTATCACCGATCGCCCTCTCGTTTTCCAGGCTTAGACAGTACCATACAACCATTGCCAGAAGGTATTACCGAATTATTAGAGTTGGCGGTTTCAGATGATCAGACTCTAATGCAAGTGAGTCCTGCGGCTGTTATGGGGATCTCTCCGGTGATGTTGAGGGCCGCAGTACGTTTTTTTGTTCGGCGGTCATTGTTCATTGACGATGCCGATGACCATCGAGTATTAGGTCTGCAGATGGGAGCAGATCAGTCATTGATTGAAAAACACTATGACCTGTTGATGCGATTGTTGCGACAGGATAAACAACGCGGGTCCGCAGACACCGTAGCGCGTATCGGCGCAGCCTATGAGTCTTTGAGTCGAGTTGACCATGCGGTTCGTTTATCCCAAAAATCTGCAGTACCGATCAGCGAAGCCAAGACTGAGCTATATATTAGTGATGTCAAAGAACAACAAGACAAGACCAAGAGCGATGCGAAAACCAAATTGGTCAACGTCAATGACGACTTAAGTTTCGATTATACCGATGTGCTAAAGGACCCTGGCAACGACGACGGTGACATGATCACCAGGGTAGGCGAGGCGTTTACATTTGAAGACCAAGACGAGGGGACAAGCCATAAGCGAATGCGATATGCCGGTCATATGGCGGTACTCGGTGTGGCTGCATTGGTTATTATACTAGGATTGTATATCGTACAATTTGAACCTTCTGGCGGAAAATCCGTGCAACCCGAGCAAGCCATTAATTCACCAGAGCAACCGGATCTTGCCGTGGCGGTGAATGCCGAGATGTCTGCTACCTTCGCCGATTTGGATAGCCCTGCCGCTTCTAATGATAATCAGGAGACAGAAACACTCTCGGACGATCAAGTCTCTACGCAAAGCGATATTGCCGATTTATTGAAAAAAATGGAGGCGCGGCGCATGAAAATTCGTAAGACACGTCACGCCCGAAATCAGGAAGAACTAGATCGTTCGCAGACAGAAGCCTTGGATTCGCAGCAAGACCGTACAATTGTCGTCGCCGATCAGGGTGAGGGTTCCACCTCTTCTGGTGGATTACTAGCCGCAATAACCCCCGTCGCGGGTGTTGCATCGAGCAGCCAAAGTATCAACAGCGATACGGTCGGTATTATCTCAGATACCTCACAAACATCGTCTCGTAAGGTCGTTAAAATTCAAACAAGGCGGTCGACAACGTCTCGCGCGAGCTTGGTTCCCAGCCCACGTTTAACTGCTAATCCTAAACGAAATGCCAATGTGGTCGCCGTACCTTTGGCGTTGGGTGCAGCCGTTGCTACTTCTGCTTCCACAACCAATGCGCAAGTCGCCAGCGTTGATATTTCTCCACGTCTAAGCCCACAAGCCCAAGCGGGCGGACAACCGCCGATTAAGACTAGCGATCTAGAAAATGTCCTCACCGAATTTTCCAGGGCATACCAGGCAGGAGACATCAACAAATTGACGGATTTATTCGCACTGGATGCACGTACCAATAGCCAGACCTCCGTGGTCGGTATTCGAACCGATTATTTAGATTTATTTCAGGCTACCGCTTTTAGAGCCATGAGTTTTCCAACAATACGTTGGGAAAATCAGGGCCCAGATCGAGTGCGAGGCTTAGGTACCTATGAAGCCCGTATAAAGTCAAAAGGGGCGGTGAATCCTAAGATCTATACAGGCAAATTGACCATGCGCATAGAAAGTCGCAATAGTGAGCTGAAAATTTCACAGTTTTATTTCACCGAAGACACGGTTAAAGACCTCGGCGATACGCAAACTAAAGAAGCGACGACAGTTAGTCAGACGGAAGTGGATCGGTTTATTACCGCCTTTGTTGAATCCTATGAAGGCGGAAATTTAGGTCAATTAATGAGCATGTTTTCCCCGAATGCACGCACCAACGATCAAACTACACTTGCGGGAATTCGTAAGGACCATCAGGACCTATTTAACGGGACAACGGCACGACAAATGTTTCTTAAAAATATGGTATGGAGCTATGAAGCAAACCGGGTTAGTGGCGGCGGTGATTTTGAAGTCTTGATACAATCCACAAACAGCGATGAATTTGTATCATACAAGGGAAAAATAACCATTAAGCTGCAAAAAGATGCCGGTTACCTAAAGCTGACCCAGTTTTTTCACAATACTCAGTAAGACGTTTACAGATTTCCCTATAGACTCACCGTAATTAGTGTTAATGAATCCCCATCGAGTGCCGATATTGTCATCGATCTCGGCTAATTCGCGGGTATATGCGTATTTTTTACTGATATCATGACCTTAGAAAGTGTGTACTAAGGTAGAAAACTTTAAAGACAAGCTTGACAGATTTCTGTTCAGCGTCCATATTTCGTTATAGCAATAGCCATTAAGTGGAGAAAACAATGAAAAAAGTAATTTTAGCGGTAGTATCCGTATTTGCATTGAGTTCTTATGC
>JBGMRO010000058.1:0-3327 GCA_048061555.1 Thiohalomonadales bacterium
CGGCTTGTTCCGGCGGGATGTGGCAGTAAACGCAAGAATAACCATAGTCGGAAAATGCAACACCCGGCATCGCTACTACACCGGCGCGTTTATTTAAGCCGGTAAAGTCATGTTTGGACCCCAATATTGGATCACTAGCCCCTAGGACAGGATCACCCACGATCGCCGTTGCAAATACGTTTTGGCCCTCAAAAAGCCCAATCAGAATTGCAATACTGGCTATAATCGCCCGGGTACCAAAGCCACTTTGCCCATGAGCTTTGTTCATGCTGTTAGCCCTACTCATACTATTAATATAGCGCACAGTTATAGGTGTTGCAGAAGGTATTGCTTAACCTATGCAATAGTGCTGAATTTTTTCACTGAACCCACTTGATATGGCAATAGTTTTTATTGCAGTTATAATGGTATTCGCCCTAGTAGAACAAACAGGTTAGCGTATATCGGTCGTAGTTACCAGCTCGAATATGTGCAAGGCCTGCAAACAAGAGTGGTATTGCGCATTGAATCAGGCTTATTAGGTGAAATATGGGCCATATTTTCGATTTCTGTGTCGGTCCTGGCGAAATTGAGGTAATGTCTGCGGTCGTAAGATTGTAAGTCAGACTGATGACTTAAGAAGGAAATTTAGCGTGTGGCAACAATGATGAAAATGAGCGAATCAATGAAGTCAAAAATACAACAAATTGTTTACTTACTGGCTGTTACGGTGGTCTTGATCCCTATCGCAGTTGTCGCAGAAGAGCCAGAGGTAGAAAAAACCAAGGCCGCAACCACTACGACCAAGATTGAGGGTGAGGGTAAGGAGTCGGGTAAAATGAAATTGCGTAAGGGCGCCCGAGTCTATGTCGAATATTGTCGGATTTGCCACGGTGATAAGGGAGACGGTCAAACGCGTGCACGCGGGGGGCTGCGCCCACCACCACGAAATTTTACTACCGTAGAGGCCGCTTTAGAGCTGAACGAAGAGCGTATGCTCAAATCGGTGGCCGAAGGTAGGCCGGGCACGGGAATGATAGCCCATAAGGATCGTCTATCGAAGCAGGAAATAGTCGATGTGGTGGATTTTATCCGCAGTAGTTTCATGCGTACACCCAATAAAAATGACGTATTAGTTAAAAATATAGCGGGCCGCAAAATATATACAAAAAATTGCTCGGTCTGTCATGGTGATAGCGGAAGTACGGCGGTTTGGGCGCGCAGTGGATTGAATCCGCCGCCACGAGATTTTACTGCGCCAGAATCGGCTAAGGTCTTGACGCGTGAGCGCATGATTAAGTCGGTTACCGAAGGTCGCCCAGGCACCGGTATGATGCCTTTTACACGTAAACTGGACGAAAAGCAGATTGCTCAAGTGGTCGATTATATTAGAGAGGTCTTTTTAGGTAAGGCCAAGGTAGCAGGTAATAGCTTTTCTCCAGACGCCATGAAGGTGTTACCGCAAGATAGTAATCATGCTCGCATGCGTCAAGGGGGCGGTATGCCAGCGATGCAGAGGCCGCCAATGGCGCCAAAACCGCCCGCTGAAGCAAAATCGATGCCTTCTGTTAGTCGACCGAGTGCAGATCCTCACGCCAATATGCCGATGATGGCGGCGCCAACCAATAATCCTGTACCTTACGCCGATCCGCATGCGGGTGGTGGGTTGCCTAAACCCATGCCGGCGGCGCCCTTACCGGCTATTGTGGATGCCGATATGAGCCTGCCCATGCCGGGTGGTTTGATCGGTGATACGCAGGCTGGAAGGGAGTTTTTTTTAGGCAATTGTTTTACTTGTCATGGTGTTACGGGGAAGGGTAATGGTCCACGAGCGCATTTTAATACGCCCAGGCCACGCAATTTTACCACCGCCGAGGCTGGCCGAATTTTTAACCGAGTGCGTCTGTTTGACTCCATCACTAACGGCAGGGTCGGTACTGTGATGCCGTCCTGGAGTAAGGTATTGACACCCCAGCAAATCGCTAACGTGGCTGAATTCGTATTTCAGGAGTTTATCTCGAAAGGTGGCGCTAAAGGCGCGTCGCGAGAAGGAGGCGAAGGGAAGGCAAAAGATAGCGCGAATGAAGGCGAAAAGGGCAGCAAAGCGGCACCTAAAAAGACTAGCGAGAAAAGCGCAGACAAAAAAAAAGCGTCTTAGCGCAACACCCGGGCACCTCAACATTACGGGTGCTTGGTTTATCGAGTAAGCTGCCGCCACGAATAGGCCAGGCCCATCAAGAATTCACTAGGGGGGATTCGGCCAGCGTAGTTATAAATAAAGGCAAAAAAGAAGATGTCTTGTTGGGCGGGACGTCAGAGTGGCACGAAGCTGGTAGGAAAATATATAATTTTCGCTGTTATTTTTGTCATGGCTACTCCGGTGACGCCAAGACATTGGCGGCTAGTTTTCTGGACCCGCAACCTCGCAACTTTCAAAAAACGTCATTGCGAGAACTCAGTCGCCAAAAAATGCTCGATGTCTTAAGTCACGGTGTCGACGGCACCGCGATGACAAGTTTTGCAAATACCCTGAGTACGCAAGATATCGAGAGGGTAGTGGATTTTGTCCGTAAAGAATTTATACAAAACAAGGCCAAAAATACGCGTTACCACACCAAGGAAAATGGCTGGGATAATCACCAGCGTTACCGAATCGCATTCCCTTTCGCTACGGGCGAGATCGCCCTTGATACCCCAGATGACGAGCTGGATGAGAAACAATTGGCGGGAAAACAATTGTTTATGTCGAGCTGCATTACTTGTCATGATCGCGCTAAGGTCAATCATGAATCGTTAATCTGGCAGGCGCGAGCGGTATCTTATCCTCGTAATCAATACTCACACAAGACAGACCCCAAGCTGCGGCTCGCCGTAGATGCCAAGAGTGGCGCGTCACTGTATGCCCGCCACGATATTGCTCCGAAGATTGAAGGCCTCGGCGAACAAGAGAAGGCCGGTGAAAAACTTTTCCAGGCAAATTGCGCCTTTTGCCACGCGGCAGATGGCACAGGAAAAAACTGGATCGGCAGTTTTTTACAAGACAGTCCGCGAAATCTTACTGACGCAAAATTCATGCAAGCGATGACGCGGGAGCGATTGAGAAAAACTATCGAAGATGGCTTGGAAAATACCACCATGCCCGCCTGGAAAAACGTACTTACGCCTAAGCAAATTGATGACATAATTGCGTACGTAAGTAGAGTCTTTCACGAATTGAAATAATGTTGTTAAATAAGATGTTGACAACAATATCTGTTTCGTACTATCTTACGCCTGTTGCCAATGGTAACAGGCCAACAGTACTGCCTCGTACTTGTTTGTCTACTCGCTCGAATAGGGAAAAATAAA
>JBGMRO010000058.1:3427-6337 GCA_048061555.1 Thiohalomonadales bacterium
GTAAAGCGGCTATGATGTTTTATACTTATATTTTATACTTTGTGTCTTTGCAAAATGGGAAGAATATCGCATGATTAAGGTAGCAGTGGTGGGTGGAACCGGTTATACGGGTGTGGAATTACTGCGTTTACTTTTGCGGCATTCGAATGTCGACTTGTGCATGATTACTTCTCGAGCGGAAAAAGGAATCGCTGTGGCCGACTATTTTCCGAATCTGCGTGGTGCCTGCGATTTACGTTTTGAGTCGCCTGAAGTGGAGAAATTGGCTCAGTGTGAGTTGGTTTTTTTTGCTACACCCAACGGTGTCGCCATGAAAAATGCCCCGGCGTTACTTAATGCTGGGGTAAAAGTTATTGATTTGGCTGCAGATTTTCGTCTCAAAGACGTCTCCGAGTGGCAGCAATGGTATGGAGAACCGCATGCTTGTCCTGAGATACTGGCGCAAGCGGTTTACGGTCTGCCGGAAGTCAATCGAGTGGCGATAGCTGGGGCCCAGTTAGTCGCCAATCCGGGATGTTATCCCACTGCCGTACAGCTGGGTTTTTTGCCGTTATTGGAGCAAGGCTTAATTGAGCCATCATCGCTCATTGCGGACTGTAAGTCTGCGGTCAGTGGTGCGGGACGAAAGGCCGACGTCAAGACGCTAATGTGTGAAACAAATGAGAACTTTTATGCCTACGCCGTCTCGGGTCACCGACACCTTCCAGAAATTGTGCAAGGTTTACAGGTCGCCTCAGCTAGCGACGTTGGATTGACCTTTGTACCTCATTTGACCCCGATGAACCGTGGTATTCACGCGACGCTATATTGCAAACTGAAGCCTGATTCCTTCTCTAATAGTCAATTAACGGATTTCGGTGCCGATATACATGCTGTATTTGAGCAGCGTTATCACAACGAGGGTTTTGTTGATGTGTTACCGGTGGGTGGTCATCCGCAGACACGTTCGGTAACTGGTGTAAATACTTGTCGGATCGGCGTATTTAGGCCGCAGGGGCGCGATACCGTGGTGATTTTATCGGTTATTGATAATTTGGTTAAGGGGGCTGCGGGTCAGGCGGTACAGAATATGAATATCATGTTTGGATGGGAAGAACAGACGGGGCTTGGTGATATTGCAATCCTACCTTGATCTTGTTCTGTAGGCTTGTCGCGATAAGCCTTGCAGTGCGAATTCTCCCTGTAACTATTTGTAAAATATAAGGTTAAGCATTTTAGCAAAAATGGCATCACAACTAATCATTAAATCATATACGCCATTCCGATATTGGTTAAAGGTCGGCTTGGCTACCGCATCCTTGTCCATTATCGCTTGGTTAATGTACTCCTATGGCTATTATCGAGCCGGTTTCGATAATAGTAATTTACACCTTACGCGGGGCATTATCGCCAATAAATTGGACAAAATGGAGACGTTTAATGGGCGGCTACGCGAGAAAAATGCCACGCTCGAGCAATCTAAACGTATCGATCAAGCCGCCTTTCTAGATGTCGATGGTACGCTACAAGAATTGCAAGATGAGATCCTTGAGTTGAGGCAGGAGGTCGCGTTCTATCGAGGCATCGTGGCACCGACCGAATCGGCAAGCGGTTTAAGTATTGGACGCTTGGAATTTCAGCCTATTGGCAGCGATGAAGGCTATCGTTACAAATTAGTACTAATGCAGACTAAATTACACCGGAAAAAGGTCAAGACGATCAAGGGGAAGGTGACTATGACCGTCAATGGTATCTTGAATGGTGACCAGAAACAGCTTTCATTGGCCGAATTGACCCATAAAAAATCTAGTTCATTAAAATTACAGTTCAAATATTTCCAGAATATAGAAGGGGATATCGTATTCCCGGAAGGTTTTATCCCCTCTAGTGTGGTTATAGAGTTGAGGCCAAAAGGTAAAGGTTATTCCCGTATCAAGAAAAATTACAATTGGGCCGATACCCAGACTTAATAGCGCTGGTAGTTTATCGGCAAAATTTCAGTAATTATTGGTATGGGAAGTATATTATGTTTGGTAGCAATTCAAAATCAGCGGTAAAGCAGGTCAATCAAATCGACTCCTTAGTGGGTGGTAATTCAAAAATTCGTGGTGATGTCCATTTTAGTGGTGGCTTGCACGTCGATGGTGAAGTCAAAGGTAATGTTGTAGCAGAGATGGATGGGTCTACCTTGACGACCAGTGAAAAGGGTCGCATCGAAGGGGACGTTCGGGTGCACAATATCATCTTAAACGGCAATGTTATTGGTGACGTTTACTCCACCAATCATATCGAGTTGGCACCCAATGCCCGTGTCACGGGCGACGTATATTACAGTGTCATTGAGATGGCAATGGGTGCCGAGGTCAATGGCAACCTCATCCATATGAATGAAGAGGATGAAGAAAGCCTGCAACAAAAAATAGCATAGGGCAGTCTGAGCAGCTACCGATCAATTTTATGCGTGGGGTGAGTAGTTACGTTTGAAAAATGTTATCTGCCGGATATTTATGATAAAGTGATAAAAAACAAATGCTTGTTTGTTTTTTATCACGGCGCGGCCTTTCTAGACCAACGGAGCTATTGAAAATATAGTCGAAGTCCCCACATAATCAGTGTCGATGACTACAGAATGCCCCCGGCGTTCTTTAACGGGCTTTCCTTAAATATTTAGGCGGAGATGAAAATGAGTCTGGACGATACTGTAATTCAAGAAGATTCACCATTGATTGTGACCGATAACGCGACCAACAAAGTCAAGGCCTTGTTGTTAGAGGAAGGAAACAATGCCTTAAAGCTTCGTGTATTTGTCACGGGCGGTGGTTGTTCCGGTTTTCAATATGGATTTAAATTTGACGAATCTGTAAACGATGGTGATACCGAGGTCAGTAATGACGGTGTTAGTGTCGTAGTCGACCCCATGAGTATCCAATA
>JBGMRO010000058.1:6437-11933 GCA_048061555.1 Thiohalomonadales bacterium
TTAGCGGCACCTGGCTGCCCAGCACCTGTGTTTTTTAAGCAGAAGCACAAAAAGTAAAACAGTGAGGAATATTATGAATGATTATTTACCTGGTCTAGCGGGTGTACCGGCAACAAAGTCTAATATTTCGGATATCGATGGTGAAAAAGGCATATTGTCGTATAGGGGGTATTCGATTGAACAATTGGCAAAGCAGAGTTCGTTTGAGGAGACTGCCTTATTACTGTTAGATGGTGACCTACCCAATGAGAAAAATTTAAGCGAATTTACAGCGGCCCTAAAACACAATTGCCGGGTAAAATATAATATTCGAGAATTGATGAAAAATCTGCCGGCAACGGGCCATCCGATGGAAATGCTACAGACCTCTATCGCCAGTCTAGGTATGTTTTATCCTGGAAAAGCGTGCCTGACCGGCGGTGACGCTTGTGAGGATTTGCGTTACATGCAGAATATGACGGTAAAAATTATTGCCCGAATGGGCACGATAGTCGCGATGTGGGAACATCTGCGTAAGGGTTATGACCCGATCCCGCCACGGGTTGATTTAAATTACGCGGAAAATTTTTTATATATGTTAACGGGCAAAGATTCAGATCCGTTGTTGGCCAAAATTTTGGATGTCTGCCTCATTTTGCATGCTGAGCATACGATAAATGCATCGACTTTCGCCGTGCTGGTAACAGGGTCTACCTTGGCAAATCCCTATGGGGTGATCGCATCTGCGATTGGCACACTGTCTGGGCCATTGCATGGCGGGGCGAACCAACGAGTAATAGAAATGTTGGAAGAGATAGGCGAGCCATCGGCGGCTGCGAGTTATATCGATAAAAAGCTTGCTAATAAAGAAGTCATCTGGGGGATGGGGCATCGTGAATATAAGACCAAGGATCCGCGTGCCACCATATTGCAAGCATTGTTGGATGATTTAATTGAGGCTCGAGGTGGTGACGTCAATCCATTGATGGAGATCGCCAAAGAGGTAGAAAAGGTCGCCGAGGATCGTTTGTCGCATAAAGGTGTCTATGCCAATGTCGATTTTTACTCAGGTATTCTATATCGGGAGATGGGTATACCGCCTGATCAATTTACGACGATATTCGCGATTGCACGATCGGCAGGTTGGTTGGCGCATTGGCGTGAGCAATTGAGCGATAACCGAATTTTTAGACCGACGCAGGTCTATTGTGGCAGTGCGCCAAGAGATTACATCCCCATAAACGACCGTTAGGGCGACGTTGTATTTCCCGCTTTTGTGCAGTGACATTCTGATCGCTGACGTAGGATGTGCGAAAGACGCATGATCCTACGATGCTTGCAGGGTCTAGAGTTTACATTGGATATCGTCAAATGAAATTCGAGTTATTTGCGGTGCGCCAACGCCTCTCAACGCATAGCAACAGAGGTGGTACCCAGGGTATCTAACAAAGTAAGATAACCTTGCGTATTCAGTTTGAAATCTAACCGTGACGCCGTAGTGATTGGCATGGCACCAGGCAATTTAACCGTAAGTGGGTTGCGATGTTTACCATCGACACGAAACTCGTAGTGCAAATGAGGTCCGGTCGCCAGGCCCGACCTACCGACGTAGCCAATAATTTGCCCTTGTTTGACCTTGCTGCCTTTCTTTAAGCCGCGTTTAAAGTTCTTCATGTGGGCATAAAGCGTAGAGTATTTTCCCCCGTGCTGCAGGATAATCGTCTTACCGTAACCGCCCTTTTTCCCCATATGAATGACCTTTCCATCACCCGCTGCTTTAATAGGTGTGCCGCTGGGTGCCGCGTAGTCAACGCCATGGTGGGCGCGCATTCGATTTAATACGGGGTGATATCGTTTTCCAAATTTTGAGCTAATACGCGTAAAATCCACCGGTGTGCGCAAAAATGCTCGACGCATACTCTTTCCTGAGGGTGCGTAATAATTGGCTTGTCCGTATTGATTTAAATAACGTACGGCGCGATAGACCTTATTATTGTTTACAAATTCCGCGGCTAAGATGTCACCATTGCTGATTTTTTTTCCGTCGAGATAAAATTCTTCATAAATGACCGAGAAGCGGTCACCGGTGCGTACATCTAGGACAAAGTTAATATTCCAGTCAAAGATGTTGGCCAGCTCCATGGTCATGCTGCCCGGCATGCCGGCTTCTTGCGCGGCCATAAATAGGGACTGATTGATCGTGGCGGTCGCATACGCGATACGCTTGTCTAGATCGGTATTGACAGTGGAGGCGATATATTTCTTATTTTCTCGCCTTATATGTAGTGAGTTGGAATCATCGATTTCATAAATAAGCTCGTGCAGCTTGCCGTCGATGGTCAGGAATTTGAGTTCTTCTCCTGGAGATATCCTGTTTAACGTTTTGGTGACTTCTCCGAGCCGCACAATTTGGTGTAATTCCTTTGGATTTAATTTCAGACGTGTAAAAATCTTCGAAACGGTGTCACCTTTTTCGATGGTGAGTTTTTTCCATTGCATGTTGGGTACGGTGAGCGAGACCTTTTTAAGTGGGGTGGCGCTTTCTGCTGCCGTCGTAAGTTTTGCAATGGCGGTATTGATTTGGGCCTGCAGGGTATTGTCGACGAGCGCCGAATTGCCTTCATTGTTGAAGGCATGAGGTATCTTTAGTGGTAGCGATACGGTATTCAAGGATGCCGTATTGAAATTGGTCATCGGGCTGTGTTTTAACGAAGCCAGCCGGGTAGCTTCCGCAATATCGGAGATTAAGAAAAATATTACGCTAAACAGGCTGGTGCTGACCATTAAGATCATCCAGTGGACGCGAGACATACCAGATCGTTTAGCTGATCTTTTTACGCGGCGTTGTCGCTGTGCAGCCTGTTGCTGTCTTTGGCCGATTGATTGCGCTTGTGCTTTATTGCTCATAAACGTGGGTCATAAGATAAACTGCTTTTGGATCAAGTGACTATTGATTAAATTGCTCGGATCAATCCGTTCGTGAAAGTCTATCAGCACAATTCAGCCCATTCCAAGCGTTCCGTCGTTCGAACTCAATATTACTTGATCGAAATTGCCAAAACAGCGGCAACTCTGGCGGTTATTATAGGCTTTCTGTATGTGCAAAAGCTACGGAAACGAGCCTATATATTAAAAAATAATAAAAAAAAGACAGCATATTATTAGAAATAATATGTGAATTTTGCACACTATAGTTGTCAAGAGCCAACTATATAGGCGCGGCTGGAGTGAGGCAATAGCTCATAGGTACTAACGTAATTAGAAGAGTTTATTGCGCGTGGTTTGCGGAAGTTGGTGATTCTTAACTTAAAATTCGGAAATTATGGCTTGTGGTCCAATAACCATTCCTAAGGTTGGAATGATTGTTTATACTCGTTGCCGCCGGTATAGCGCGCTCTGCTTTAGCTTTATGGTGTCTAGGTGCCGCTCAGGAATATGCAAGGCTTATACAGGAAAAATACGATAAACAAATAATAATATCTGATATAAGTGATAAATAAACTAGTGCCTACGTAGGAAATAAAGAAACACATGATATCTATTGAAGAGCAAATAGCGCAAATTAGTCGCAATGTCGATGAATTGTTATTAGAGGGTGAGTTAAGGGGCAAGCTGAAAAAGAATAAACCGCTACGTATTAAGGCGGGGTTTGACCCTACTGCGCCAGATCTGCATCTTGGGCATTCCGTTTTAATCAATAAGTTGCGCCAATTTCAGCAATTAGGCCACCAGGTTATGTATCTGATTGGCGATTTTACCGCGATGATTGGTGATCCCACGGGAAAAAACGCCACGCGGCCCGCGCTTGAACCCGAGCAGGTTAAGGAGAATGCGCGCAGCTTCAAGGATCAAATTTTTACCCTGCTTGACCCTGATAAGACGCAGATTTGTTATAACTCGACCTGGTTTGATAAGTTTTCATCTGCAGATATGATCCAGCTAGCAGCCAAGCACACGGTTGCGCGCATGTTAGAACGAGACGATTTTAGCAAACGCTATAAAGGAGGACAGTCTATTTCCTTGCACGAGTTTTTATATCCCTTGGTGCAGGGGTATGACTCTGTAGCCATGCGGGCAGATGTAGAGTTGGGTGGAACAGATCAAAAATTCAACTTGCTCGTGGGCCGGGAGCTACAAAAGCATTATCAGCAAGAGGTTCAGGTTATATTGACCATGCCGATCTTGGAGGGCTTGGATGGAGTGCAAAAGATGTCGAATTCCTTGGGTAATTATATCGGGATTACCGATGCGCCCAACGATATGTTTGGAAAAATTATGTCGGTATCTGATGAGTTAATGTGGCGTTATTTTGAATTATTGGATGTTCTTCCGGATGAGGAAATTCTGAAACATAAGCAGGCGGTCGCGGACGGCGGTAATCCACGGGATGTTAAGTTTGATCTAGCGCAACGTTTAGTGGCGCGATTCCATAGTAGAATCGATGGGCAGCGTGCAAAAGATGCCTTTATACAGCGGTTTCAAAAAGGAGCGACGCCAAAGGATATTACCGTGATAGAGCTGGATTCCGGGGGCGGTGATGTCCTTATCGCCAATGTACTTAAGGATGCTGGGCTTACGAGTAGTACGTCTGAGGCGTTGCGCATGATCAAGGCAGGCGCGGTAAAAATGGATGGGGAGAAGCTTAGCGATAGTAAGTTGGTTATTCCCGTCGGTAGTCAAAATGTCTACCAAGTTGGTAAGCGGCGCTTTGCCAAGGTCACGATAAAGTAAGCGTGGTAAATCTATTTCAAGCTAACGTAAAAAAACGGTTGCGCTAACGAATTATCTCGGTATAATGCGCCGCTCTTGTGGAGACATTGAAGCCTGATTGACCAAAAACAAATACGTATTTGGTGGTGGAGATTCAAGGGTTCGCGGGGAGTGGTTAATACTTTTTTAGCTCTTATTTCTTGTTTTAGCGGGAGTAATGCAAATTACCGCTGATGTTAAAAGAAGAAATAAAATAGATAGAAAAAAGTAGTTGACGCCGAATAGATAGTCGGTATAATCGCGCTTCCTTCGGGGCAAGCTCAATTGCGAAATGGGGCAGAATACCGGAGCAAGATAAAGATATAAAGTAGGAAGCACCGTCACAAATAAAAATACAAACCGACAAGATTTAAATTGTAGGAATGTAAAATAAGTATTGACGATGTTAAAAAAGGCTGCCATAATTGACGGTCTTTGCTGAACGAAAAGTCAGCGCCGCTCTTTAACAAAATAATCAAGTAATTTGTGTGGGTACTTGCATTGGTGACGAAGCAACTTTGATCGCCTTTGTGTTTCTCCTCGGGGAAATGCAGAGTTGAGATAAGTAAAAGTTGTGACCGATGTATAGTAACCAACGTCAGAAATCCGAGCTTTGCACTATGTCACACGTACTAGTTACGCGAGTTATAGTGTGGAGTATAGATAGATAGTCATGGTTACTCTTCATCAATCGATTGGTTGCCACAAGCAACCGTAAGATTAAACTGAAGAGTTTGATCCTGGCTCAGATTGAACGCTGGCGGCATG
>JBGMRO010000059.1:0-1869 GCA_048061555.1 Thiohalomonadales bacterium
ATGCAACTGGTGACAGGCATATTTCTAGCCATGCACTACAAACCGGACGTCACCTTGGCCTTCGATTCGGTTGAACATATTATGCGCGAAGTCAATTATGGCTGGTTATTACGCTATATGCATACCACGGGGGCCTCCGCCTTTTTCCTGGTTATATTTATCCATATGGCCAGGACACTCTATTATGGCTCTTATCGCGCTCCGCGTGAATTAATGTGGTGGACGGGCCAAGGTTTATTATTACTGCTCATGGCAACCGCGTTCATGGGTTATTTATTGCCGTGGGGACAAATGTCGTATTGGGGAGCACAGGTCATCACGAGTCTCTTTCGTGCATTTCCTGTTTATGGCGATGAACTGGTAACCTGGTTACGAGGTGGTTTCACGGTAAGCAACGCCACCTTGACGCGCTTTTTCGCATTACATTATTTAGTCCCGTTCATTATTACCGGCGTGGTTCTCATTCACTTAGTTGCCTTACACCATGTACGCAGCAGTAATCCGTCAGGCATCAACCTGGATGACAAAGACAACATCCCCTTTCATCCGTATTTTACCCTAAAGGACCTGTTTGGTCTTAGTGTCTTTTTAGGAATATTCAGCGCCTTCGCTTTTTTTATGCCAAATTTTGTCATAGAACCGGATAATTACATACCCGCAAATCCGATGATGACACCGGAGCATATCGTCCCTGAATGGTATTTTTTGCCTTTCTACGCGATACTACGGGCAGTTCCCGATTTGTTGGGCGGCGTCATTGCGATGGGTGTTTCGGTGCTTATATTCGCCGCAATGCCGTACCTGGATCGTTCAAAGATACCGGGGGGCGCAGTCTATCGCCCTATATATCGTGCGATGTTCTACTTTTTTGCTCTTGATATATTAGTTCTCGGCTACGTCGGCGCAAAACCGCCAGAGGGATTCCTGGTACCGTTGGGTCAAATAGCCACGTTTTTGTATTTTGCGACTTTTAGTATATTACCCTATGTGTCCAAACGAGAAGAGCAATGGCTTATTAAAAGAGGTCTACCTGCCAATGTGGAAGGAATGATGAAGAGTGATGCAATTCATCTGAATGATCGTAGAATGCATAAAAAAGATAGAAGAAAAAACGACAGGGCCGAAAAATGAGCATAAAAATGACTATATTTTCTTGCATGTTTGCACGTTCGCTTATCCGTACGCAAAGGAATGTGTTAGTACTTATCGGATTATTTTTATTTTTCGGTGGCCAGACCTATGTGTCGGCAGACGAGTACTCACTTGCGGAGATTGATTTTATGCAGGATGAACCCAGTCTGCAACGTGGCGCAATAATCTATCACAATACCTGTCGAGTCTGCCATGGCATGAAATTTATTCGTTACAAAAATTTTATGGACATTGGATTTACTAAAGAGCAGATAGACAAGCTACGCGGCAAGCAGCAGGTCAATGCAACGCTAACAAAAACAGTTAAGGATAATGTGTTAACAGATTATTACGGACAAGTGCCACCGGATCTATCCCTCATGGCCAAGGCGCGAAAGAACGGACCACGCTACATCTATACGCTTTTGACAAGTTATACGTATTCAGAAAAAGATGGCGTATATAATAATACGCTGTTCGAAGATATTAAAATGCCGGATATTATGAATATATCTACCGCAGAAGAAGATTCTCACATACAGGCAATTCACCAAGATGTTAAAGATGTTTCCGAATTTTTATTGTGGGCATCAGATCCTCACGCCGCTGAACGCAAAAACACGGGTTATTTCGTTGTAGGCTATTTCATTATCTTGAGCTTATTGTTGTATTTCGTAATGAAACGCACCTGGAGTAAACTTGATTAGTAAACCCTTAGTCCGCGTTACTTTGCGGACT